>DASQNC010000061.1 GCA_035645145.1 Azospirillaceae bacterium
GACCGGGACCACGTCCTCGATTTCGCAAAGCCGTCCCAACGGCGTCCGCCGGACGATTTGGTCGAGTTGGCGGGCGGACAGGGTCGCCGACAGGTCGGTGCTCATGTAACCCGGCGCCACCGCGTTGACGGTGATGCCACGCCGTCCCACCTCACGCGCAAGCGCCCGCGTCATGCCGTCGAGGCCGGATTTGGACGCGGCGTAGGCCGCCAGGCCCGTATAGCCGCGCAAGCCCGTGATCGACCCGATGTTGACGATCCGCCCCGGCCCGTCCTGACGCAGCAGCTGCCGCAATGCGGCCCGCGCGGCGGCCAGCGGGCCGATCAGGTTTGTGCGGATCACATGCTCCACATCCACCATCGGCAGCGTGGACAGGATGCCCTCCACCGCGATGCCGGCATTGTTGACGAGCCCCCATAACGGCATGCCGCCGGAAGCCGCGACCGCGTCCTGGACGAAGCGGCCCGCGTCGTCCTGGTCGCCCATGTCCGCCACCCGCCACCACAGTCGTGCGGCGACGGCCGGATCGGCCAAAAGCGCCTCCAGTTCCTCGGACGGCTTGCGGCTGCACGTGGACACCCGATCCCCCCGCGCCAGCAGGTCCTTCACGATGCCGAGCCCCAATCCGCGGCTGCCGCCGGTGACAATGACATGCCTCATGCCGATCTCCGGTCCTTCTTGCCCGCCGCCGTCAAGGCCAGCTGATCCACAAACTTCAGAACGCGCGGCCGCGCGGCCGGCGGCAGCCCGTCCAGCGCAGAGCGGACGGCCGCCTCAATGGCGGTGCGGTCGGTCCCGGGGGCCGCCACGACCTCGCCCACCAGAATTGCACCGGTGATCGGATTGGCCTTCGACCGCACCAGTGCGTCGTGCACGCCGGGAACGGCGAGGATCCGGGCCTCGACCTCCTCCGGCACAACCTTGACACCGCCCACGTTCGCCACGGCGTCCCGACGCCCCGCGAAGAGCATCCGGTCACCGTCACGCCGCACGAGGTCGCCCGTGTCCAGCCAGCCGGCATCCCCCATCCCGTGGGTCCGAGGACTGCGCACGGACAGGGTTCCATTGCCGGATATGGCAAGGTCCACGCCGTCGATCCCCGTGTCCAGCCAGACGGCCGGAAAGCCCGCCCGCCCGTCGGCCACCGTGAAAACCACGCCGGCCTCCGTGCTGGCATAGATGTGCCGCACGGCCGCGTCGGGAAACCGCGTCCCTACGGCATCCAGGATCGCCTGGTCCGCGGCCTCGCCGCCCAGCGTCGCCGCCTTCAAGGGCAGCGCGGCAACGCCAAGGGCGACCAGGAAAGCCCGCCAGAAGGACGGCGTGCCGCTGACATGGGTGACGCCCTCCGTCGCGGCGAGGCGGGCCAGTTCGCCGATCCCGGCACCCGGGGCCGCCGCAAGCCGGTGCCCGCCAATGGCGGCGGAGAGGACGACCTGCAATCCGGCGAAGCCGCACGGATCGTACGTCAGGAGCCAAGACACCGGCGATCGTCCGGGGCCGATCCTCGCCGTCAGGCGGTCGACGCCCTGCGCGACGAGCTTGGGCGTTCCCGTGGTCCCGGATGTCTGGAGAAAGATGCGCGGTTCCACCGAAGGTGCGCCGGAAGGCGCAAGACGAACGGCACTCCCGGCTGCAAGCAGGTGGTCCGCACCGGCCTGACGTGCGGCGTCCGCCAGCCCATCGCCGCCCTTGCGGACGAGCACGAGATCCGCCCCTGTCGCGGATGCGGCCTGAAGGCCCACCAGGAGGTCCCGGACCGCGGCCGGACCGACGGCCAGACGGGCACAGCCAGCCGACCGCAGCGCCTGCGCAACCGACTCGGCCGATGCGCGGATGTCGGCGGCCGAGACCACCCGTCCCGCCTCGGCCAGACGGAAGCCGTCCGCAATGGGGATGCCGGGCCCGGCTTGGACCGCAGCCATGGGAATTCAGCCTGTCACATAAAGGCGGGCAAGCTCGCCGACCGTGGTGAACGACCGAAAGCCCTCCCGGAACGGGTCGCGGCCGGTCCGCTCCTCGAGCATGACGAGCAGGGTCGCCAGATCCAGGCTGTCCATGGGCAGGTCGCCGTCCAGGAACTGGCTGTCCTCGCCAATGGGTGGAACGTCCACGCCTTTCCCGCGCAGCAGACCTTCGGTCTCCGCCGTGACAAGGGCAACCATGTGGGCGAACTCGGTCATGGCACTCGCTGCGATCCGGACAGGCTGCCCGACCGTTGGAATTAACCCAAACGGCAGGGCCCATGAACGGATGCAGTCATGGGCACCGAACGTCAAGGGCGAAGCGAAGGACCGTCAACGTCCCTTGGCGGACAACACCCGCGTCAGAGGGGCCACGGACACGCCCGCCGCCTCCAGCCGCGACCGCACCGCACGGGCCATGGCGATGGCGGCCGGGTTGTCGCCGTGCACGCAGATCGTGTCGGCGCCGACGCGCAGGCGCTTGCCGGACAGGGCGACCACCTCCCCGTCCAGCACCATGCGCAACACCCGCTCGGCTGCGGCCTCCACGTCGTGGATCATGGCGCCCGGCACCTTGCGCGGCACCAGGTTGCCGTCGTCCCCATAGGCCCGGTCGGCGAAGATCTCGCGGGCGACACGCAGGCCGGCACGCTCCCCGGCCCGCTCCAGCTCCGTTCCCGGCATCGCCACCAGCACGAACCCGGGATCCACCGCCTTCACGGCCCGGACGATGGCCGCGGCAAGGTCCGCATCGGTGTTGGCCATGGTGTTCAAGGTGCCGTGGGGCTTCACGTGCGTCACCGCGTGGCCGGCGAATGCCGCCACGGCCCGGATGGCGCCAAGCTGGTAGACGACCAGCTTCTCCACATCCGATGGCGACTCGTCGGGAAGCCGGCGCCGGCCGAACCCCCACGGGTCGAGGAAACCCGGATGCCCCCCCACCTCGACCCCGCGCGCCTTCGCGGCCGTGATGGTCCGGTGCATGACCAAGGGATCGCCCCCGTGGAAACCACAGGCGACATTGGCGGTGGTGACCACGTCCAGCAATGCCGCGTCATCGCCCATGGCATAGGCGCCCCACCCTTCGCCCATGTCGGCGTTCAGATCCACCGTCGCGGTCATTTCGTCCTCCCTGTGCCCATAACGGCCAAGCCTAGAAACCACGGGCGCCGGATGACAAGCCGGCAGCGGACCGGTAAGGTCGAATCCGCCCCCGCAACCCATGTCCGACCGCCGTGCAACCGACCTACCGCCCCGCCGGGGACACCGGCCTGGTCGTCGAGTTCGAGGAGCGCATCGATCCCGCCATCCTCGAGCGGGTCCGCGCCCTGGACAACCGCATTGCCGAGGCCGGCATTCCCGGGGTCGTCGAGACCGTCCCCACATACCGTTCGATCCTGGTCCTGCTCGACCCGCTGCGCACCCGGCCGGACGAGGTCGAAGCGGCGGTCCGCGCACTGGACTCCGGGACGATGCAGGCCGCGCACGCCGGGCATCGGGTCTGGCGCATCCCGGTTGCCTATGGCGGCGCGTTCGGCGCGGATTTCGACGAGGTGGCGGAACGGACCGGATTGTCCGGCGAGGCCCTGCGCGACCTGCACAGCGGCGCCGAATACACCGTCTACATGATCGGGTTCGCCCCCGGCTTCGCCTATCTCGGCGGCCTGCCGGACCGCCTGCACCTGTCGCGCCGGGCCTCGCCGCGGACGAAGGTACCGGCCGGCGCGGTCGCGATCGGTGGACAGCAGGCCGCGGTCTTTTCGGTCGAGATGCCCAGCGGCTGGCACCTGCTGGGCCGCACCCCCGTCCGCGCCTTCGCCCCGGAACGGGCGGACCCGTTCCTGTTCCGCCAGGGCGACCGGATCCGCTTCGCCCCCATCGAGGCCGAAACATTCCACGCCCTCGCCGACCGGGAAGCCCGCGGCGAGGCGGTGGCGGACTTGTTGGCGCCATGACCGCGGCCCTGATCGTCCAGGCGGCCGGACCGTCCTCCACATTGCAGGACATGGGCCGCACCGGATGGCTGCGGTTCGGCGTATCGCCCGCCGGCGCAGCGGATCCGGTCCGCCTCGCCGCCGCCAACGCGTTGGTGGGCAATGAACAGGGCGAGGCGGCGGTGGAATTCACGCTGTCCGGCGACACCTACCGGGTGGAGGCGGACCGCTGCGTCGTCGCCGTCGCGGCCGATGCGCCGGTCGCCGTGGACGGCGAGGATGCCCCCATCTGGTCGGCCCTGGCGCTCCGCCGTGGGCAGACCTTGTCCATCGGGCGCCTGCGCAGCGGGGTGCGCGGCTATGTGGCCGTTGCCGGCGGGTTCGACCGTCCGCCGGTCCTTGGCAGTCGCAGCGTCCACCTGCGCTCAGGTCTCGGTGGCGGACGCCTGGAGGCGGGCACCGCCCTGCCGCTCCGCGCCGAACGGTCCGACGCCCCGGCGGGGCTGGGCCTCGACCCCGGCGCCCTGCCCTATGCCGCCGGCCCGGTGCAGGTCGTCCTGGGACCGCAGCAGGACCGGTTCACCCCCGAAGGGATCGGGACGTTCCTGTCCGTGTCCTACCGGGTGACGCCCGAGGCCGACCGGATGGGCATCCGGTTCGAAGGCCCCCCGATCGCCCATGCCGACGGGTTCAACACGATTTCCGACGGGCTGGCGCCGGGCAGCATCCAAGTGCCCGGGACCGGCATGCCGATCGTGATGCTGGCCGACCGGCAGAGCACGGGCGGCTATCCGAAGATTGCGACCGTGGCCAGCGCCAGCCTGCCCGGACTGGGCCAGTTGCGCCCCGGGGACAAGGTGCGCTTCCAAGCCATCGGCGTGGCGGAGGCCGTCGCCCTGCGTCGATGGCAGGCGGCGGCACTGGCCGAACTGCCCGCCCGGCTGCGGCCGCTCGTGCGCGATGCGGCCTCCGTACCGGCGGAGGAACTGCTTGGACTGAACCTGGTGGGCGGCGTGGTGGACGCCCGCTCCTGATGCTCAGGGCTCCGGCGGCGGTATTCGCCCGGCAAGATCGAACCCCGCATCGCTCAGGCGCAGGACGATCACTTCGCCTTCGCGGGGAAAAACCCCGGTCAGGGCCGTGATGTTGACCTGATGGGTGACCAGGACCAGTGTCCCGTCCCGCCCCCGCCAAGCGGCAATCGTGCTCCTCAGGGCGTTCGTTTGCGCCTCACGGTCGCCTTGGCCTGCGAAAAAGGAGTTGAGCGGCGCGAAGATTTCCGCCTCGCCGAACGCCAGACGCGCCGTCTCCAATGCCCGGCACCAGGCGCTGGACAAAACCCGGACCGGACGCACGCCTTGAGCGGCGAAAGCGGCGCCGAGCCGCCGCGCCTGACGCCGTCCGTCCTCGGACAGGTTGCGCTGCGTTGCGCAGACATCCAGACGGAACCCCGGAGGATCGCCGGTTCCGGGAGCCTGGGCATGGCGGATCAGGGCCACCGCCCCGCCTCGGCGCAGCACCCGCCAGCCATCGTCCTGCGCCGCCACCGGCGACACCGCACCCACGCACACGGCGACCAACAGCGCGAAAAGTCCAGCGTAACGCATGGGTTGCCCCCATCCCGGGCCCGGGGCGGTGGGTGGCCGCTACACCCGCTCGATCAGCACGCCGATGCCCTGCCCCACCCCGATGCACATGGTGCACAGCGCGCGGCTTAGGCCACGGTCGTGCAGATCCTCCACGGCCGTCAGGGCCAGCCGGGCGCCGCTCATTCCCAGCGGATGCCCGAGCGCAATGGCACCGCCGTTGGGGTTCACATGGGGGGCGTCGTCGGGCAGGCCCAATTCGCGCAGCACGGCCAGCGCCTGCGCGGCGAAGGCCTCGTTCAGTTCGACCACGTCGATATCGGCAATGCCGATATCCAGGCGGGCCAGGAGCTTTTGCGTCGCGGGCACCGGCCCCATGCCCATGGTCCGCGGCTCGACCCCGGCCGTGGCACCGGCAACGATCCGGGCACGCGGCGTCAGCCCATGCCGCTTGGCGGCCGCCTCGGAGGCGACGATCAGCGCCGCAGCCCCGTCGTTGACGCCCGACGCGTTACCCGCGGTCACCGTGCCCCTGACCCGGAACGGGGTCGGCAACTTTGCAAGCTGCTCCGGCGAGGTGTCGGGCCGCGGGTGCTCGTCGCGGTCGACGAGGATCCCCCCCTTCCGCCCCGGCACGGCGACGGGCACGATTTCGCGCGCGAGCCGGCCACGGTCGATCGCCGCCGCAGCCCGCTGTTGCGACCGCAATGCAAAGGCATCCTGGTCGGCCCGCGAGATCCCGTACTGCTCGGCAACGTTCTCGGCCGTCTCGGGCATGCTGTCGATGCCGTACCGGTCCTTCATCTTCGGATTTACGAACCGCCAGCCGATGGTGGTGTCCTCGACCGCCACATTGCGGGAGAACGGCGTGTCCGCCTTCGCCATGACGAAGGGGGCACGGGACATGCTTTCCACGCCGCCCGCAATCACCAGTTCGGCTTCGCCGGTCTTGATCATCCGGGCCGCGGTCGCGACGGCATCCAGACCGCTGCCACACAGCCGATTGAGGGTGACGCCCGGAACAGCCGTGGGCAAACCCGCCAACAATGCCGCCATCCGCGCAACATTCCGGTTGTCCTCGCCGGCTTGGTTTGCGCACCCGTAGACCACATCGTCCACCGCGGCCCAATCCACCCCACTGTTCCGCTCCATCAGCGCGGCAATGGGAACCGTGGCCAAGTCGTCGGCACGCACCGCGGAGAGTGCGCCGCCATACCGGCCGATCGGGGTTCGAACCGCATCGCAGATGTATGCTTCCATCACCTGAGCCCCCATCCATGGCGACCGCCGACCGGTCCGCGCCCCATTGTGGCGTCAACAGACGAGACGCGCATCGCGCCAGGAATGGAAAAGCCCGTTTGCCACCCGTTTTCCTGTCGAATTGATATCACTTGAACCGCCCACCCGAAGGATGTAGTCCAAATGGGCTTAACCATCTTCGAACCCGCGGGCGCCCGGGTTTGCAGCGGCCGAGATGCAGCACAGCGGCTTCAACCGGGACACTGCTCGCCGTTCAGCCCGCCCCCTCGCGTAGAAACCGGGCAGTAAACGCGGGTCGGCTACTCGGCCAACCTTAACCGCTTCTTAGAAAGCAGCCGTCATACATGCGCATCGGTGTCGTCATCCAAGCGCGGACGAGTTCCGCCCGGCTTCCCGGAAAGGTCGTTCGACCACTCGCGGGCAAGCCGATGATTGCTTGGCTGTTCGAGAGGATGCGGATGGTCCGGAACGCGGACGAGGTTTTGCTGGCGACGAGCGACGAGCCGAGCGACGACGCGCTCTGCGACGTTGCCCGGGTGCATGGCATGCCGGTTTTCCGCGGCTCGCTCGACGATGTGCTCGGCCGATACACCAAAGTCGCGGCATTCCGGAACTATGACGCGGTGGTGCGGGTCAGCGGCGACAGTCCGCTGCTCGATCCCGCGCTGGTCACGCGTGCCTGCGACCTGTTCCGAGACCGGCAACCGGATCTCGCCAGCAATGTCGTCGTCCGGTCGTTTCCAAAGGGCCAGTCGGTCGAGGCCATTGCCCGCCGCGCCCTGGAAGAGGCGGATGCCGAAACCCGGTCCCCCCACGACCGGGAACACGTCACGCCATTCTTCTACGCCCGGCCGGACCGGTTCCGGATGGCGTCGTTCGTCTCGGACTCCCCCCGGCCCGAGCTGCAACTGTCCGTCGACACGGAAGCGGATTTCCGCATTGTCGAGGCGATGATCATGGCCATGGACCGGCCGGTGGATGCGTACGGGGTGGACGAACTCGTCGCACTCCACGACCGGGTGTCCGCGGACCGGCAAGGGCGCCTCGCATGAGGCGCCTGAACGCCGGTGTCGTCGGCCTCGGCGTCGGCGAGCAGCACATCCTTGGCTACCGGCAGCACCCTGCCTGCACGGTTGCGCTGGTCGCCGACCCGGATCCGGAGAAGCGGGCGCAAATCCGGGAGAGATACCCGGATGTCCGTGTGACCGCCGACCCGGCCGAAGTGCTTGGAGCTCCAGACATCGACGTGGTCAGCATTGCCAGCCCGGACGATGCGCATTGTGCGCAGGTTGTCGACGGCCTGACCAACGGCAAGCACCTGTTCATTGAGAAGCCGGTCTGCCTGACCGAGGCCGAGTTCGCCGAGATCGAGGCAGCCGCCGCCCGGCGGCCGGACCTGCGGATCTCCTCGAACCTCATCCTGCGGGCCACCCCGCGGTTCGCCGACCTGAAGGCGCGGATCGACCGGGGCGAGTTCGGCGAGATCTACCATGTGGAGGCCGACTACAACTACGGACGGCTGCACAAGATCCTGTCCGGCTGGCGCGGCGCCATTCCGAACTATTCGGTGATGCTGGGCGGCGGCGTGCACATGGTGGACATGGTGCGCTGGCTGATCGGCGGCGAGGCGACCGACGTCGCGGCGTTCGGCAACAAGATCTGCAGCCGCGACACGACGTTCGCCGGCAACGACCTGACGACCGCACTCATCCGCTTCGACACCGGTGCCACCGCCAAGGTGACGGCGAACTTCGGTTGCGTGCAACCGCACGTCCACAAGCTCGCCGTCTACGGAACCAAGGCCACCTTCGAAAACGATTTCGGTCCAGCGCGGCTGTGGACCAGCCGGGATGCCGGCGAGCCGCCGGCCGCCCTGGACACGCTCTACAAAGGGGCGCCCAAAGGGGCGCTCATCCCCGGCTTCGTCGACCACATCCTCGGTGGCCCGCCGGGGCTCGTTCAGAAGACGGAAGTCTTCGAGACGATGCGCCTGTGCTTCGCCATCGACCGCGCCGCGCGGGAAGGCCGCGTGGTCTCCCATCAACGCCCAACGACCGTCCAGAGGCACTGACAATGGCATCCACGCGCTCCATCCCATTCGGCATGCCGATCATCGGCGAGGAAGAGCGCGCGGCCGTCCAGGCGGTGATGAACAATCCGATCCTGGTGCACGGCCCGCGCGCGGAGCAGTTCGAGCAGGCCTTCTCCGAGTGGATCGGGGGTGGGCACGCGGTGTCGGTCTCCTCGTGCACGGCCGGCCTGCATTTGGCCTATTTCGCTTGGGGCATCGGCGCCGGGGACGAGGTGATCGTCCCCGCCCAGACCCATACCGCGACCGCCCATGCGGTGGAATTGACCGGCGCGAAGGCGGTGTTCGTGGATGCCGAGCCGCGCACCGGCAACATCGACATCTCCGCCATCGAGGCGGCGGTCACCCCGCGCACGCGGGCCATTTCCATTGTCCACTACCTGGGCGTCCCGGTGGACATGCCGGCCGTCATGCGAATTGCCGAGCGCCACAATTTGAAGGTCGTCGAGGACTGCGCACTGGCGATCGGCACCCGCCTGAACGGGGTGCACGCCGGCCTGCACGGCGACGTCGGCTGCTTCTCGTTTTATCCCGTGAAGCACATGACAACCGCCGAGGGTGGGATGATGACCACCCGCGACCCGGCTTTTGCCGCACTGCTGAAGCGCGTCCGCGCCTTCGGGGTGGATCGCCACGTGGGGGAACGGAAGATCCCCGGGGTCTACGACGTGACGATGCTGGGCTTCAACTACCGCATGAACGAGATCGAGGCCGCGATTGGAATCGAGCAGGTCAAGCGGCTCGACTTCATCCTGGAGCGCCGTGCCGCCAACTTCGCGGCGCTTCGGGCCGGCCTGTCCGGCCATCCCGACATCACCCTGTTCGAAGGCCCGCCGGCCGGCGGCGTGGACAGCCACTACTGCCTGTCCGCCATCCTCAGCGACCGGTGCGCCGCAGTGCGCGAGAAGATCGTGGCGGCGATCAACGCGCGCGGCGTGGGGACAAGCATCTACTATCCCCGCCCTGTGCCGCACATGACCTACTACACCCAAAAGTACGGGTTCGCGCCCGACAGCTTCCCGGTGGCCGCCCGGATTAGCGGCAACTCCATAGCACTGCCCGTGGGCGCCCACCTCGACACCGGGGACATGGCCTACGTCGCGGACTCCGTGAAGGCAGCAATCGCCGAGGTGATGGCATGAACAAGGACTTCGATATTTCCGGCAAGACCGTCGCCATCGTCGGCGGCGCGGGCTTCATCGGTCACAACATGGCGTTGGAGTTCAAGCGCCGTGGGGCCGACGTGCACGTGATCGACAGCCTTCAGGTGAACAACCTGGGCGCGATCATGAGCGGCTGGAATCCGCAGCCGAACGCGGACCTGTACGTCCACATGATCAACACCCGGCTGGAATTACTGCGCACCGCACGCATTCCGCTGCACATCGTGGACGCCCGCGAATACCATGTCATGTCGGCATGCCTGTCGTCGATCAAGCCGGACGTGGTGGTCCATCTGGCAGCAGTCGCCCACGCCAACCGGTCCAACAAGGATCCGTTCAGCACGTTCGACCACAGCATGCGCACGCTCGAGAACGTCCTCGACGCCTCGCGCAATTTCATGCCGCATTTCATCTACTTCTCGTCTTCGATGGTGTACGGCAATTTCGACGGCGAAGCGGTCACAGAGGATCGGCGCTGCGAGCCGATGGGCATCTATGGTGCCCTGAAGTACGGCGCGGAAAAGCTTGTCATTGCCTACAATCAGGTCTTCGATCTGCCCTACACCATCATCCGTCCGTCCGCCCTGTACGGCGAGCGGTGCGTCAGCCGACGCGTCGGCCAAGCGTTCATCGAGAACGCCCTGTCCGGCCGCCAGGTGACGATCAACGGCGACGGCACCGACGGGCTGGACTTCACCTATATCGGTGATCTGGTCAACGGCGTTGTCCGTGCCGCCGGCCGTCCGGAGGCCCGGGGCGAAGTTTTCAATATGACCTTCGGTGGTGCCCGTACCATCAACCAGATGGCGGAAATCCTGCGCGAGCATTTCCCGGGTGTCGACATTGTCTACCATCCGCGCGACCGCCTGATGCCGGAACGCGGCACCCTCTCGGTCGAGAAAGCCCGCCGTCTGCTTGGGTACGAACCCCAGTTCCCCCTGGAAAAGGCGTTCCCCCACTACATCAACTGGTACAAGCAGTTGGCTGCCTCGCACCCGCAATTTTTCCGCGAGCCCGCCTTTGCTTGATCGGCTGCACGTCGAGCCGGACCCATGGCTCGGGCGGGTGCTGGCCCGCCCGGCTTGGCGTTTGCTGGCGGAGCCGACACGGGATCGGCGGCCGGGCGGGCGGGCGCTCGACGATGTGGCGGGGTTCACGACGGCACGGGCGGACGTGGACGATGTCCGGTGGGTCCGGGAACTCGAGACCGCCGGCTTCGGCATCGTCGACGTCGGCCTGACGTTCGCCGCGGACGGGATCGACGCACGCAGCCACCCGGCGGTCCGGTTCGCCCGCGCCGACGATGCGGCCGGTGTGCGTGCCGTCGCGGCCTCCGCGTTCCGGTACTCCCGGTTCCATCTCGATCCATGGATCCCCGACGAGATCGCGGATCGGGTCAAGGCGGACTGGGCCACGAACTATTTCGTCGGCCAGCGCGGCGACGGAATGATCGTGGCTGAGATCGGCGGCGAGATCGCCGGCTTTCTTCAGGTCCTGCTCGGCTCCGATGGCCGCGTTGTCATCGATCTCGTGGCGGTGCGGGCGGATGCACGCGGCAAGGGCTTGGCGGCCGGCATGATCGCCCATGCGGCAACCCACGGGACTGGGGACAGCCGGAAGCCGGCAGGCGTGGTCGTCGGGACGCAAGCCGCCAACATCCCCTCCGTCCGCCTCTATGAAGCATTGGGGTTCCGGTTGCAGCGAACCCAATTCGTCCTCCACCGCCATGCGCCGTTTGCTGAGGTTTCGGAATGAAGATCGGGCACATCGACCTGGACCGCGAGACGTTCGTGATCGCCGAGGTTGGAAACAACCACGAGGGTGACCACGGGCGTGCGGAGGAAATGGTCTGGCGGGCCGCCGAAGCCGGAGCGCATGCGGTCAAGTTCCAAACGGTCGTGCCCGACCGCTACGTTCGCCCGCAGGAGACGGCCCGCGTCGCCCAGCTCCGCCGGATCACGCTACCGCTCGACTCATTTCCGAAACTCGCCGAGACGGCGCGCCGCGCCGGTATTCTGTTTCTGTCCACCCCGTTCGACGTCGACAGCGTTTCGGTGCTCGAACCGGACGTACCCGCGTTCAAGGTGGCGTCGGGCGACAACAACTTCGTCCCGCTGCTCCGGCGTGTCGCCGAGACCGGAAAACCGGTGCTCCTGTCGCTCGGGATGGCGGATCTGGCCGACCTGAACTTCGCCCACGGCCTGCTGGAACGGACTTGGCGGGAACAAGGAGCGACGGGTGCCGGCTTGATCCCCCTGCATTGCGTCGCCGCCTATCCTGTGGCCCCGGAGTTCGCAAACCTGCGGGCGATCCGGACAATTGCGGATGCCACGGGCCTGACGGTCGGCTATTCCGACCACACCGTCGGCCTGGACGCCCCGCTGCTGGCGGTGGCCCTGGGCGCACGGGTGATCGAAAAGCATTTCACGCTGTCGAGGTCGATCTCGGACTTCCGGGACCACCAACTTTCGCTGGAGCCATCCGAAATGGCGGAGCTTGTCCGCCGCATCAAGGAAACGGCGGCGATGCTCGGCGATGGTGCGTTTGCCGTGTCGGAAGCCGAACGGGCGACCGCAGCCGTCGCGCGGCGGTCCATCTGTGCCCGGCGCGATCTCCCGGCGGGACACGTCGTGTCACCTGCGGACATAGATTGGCTCCGGCCGTCCGGCGGCTTGGCACCAGGCAACGAGGCGCAGGTTCTGGGGCGGCGGCTTTCGAAGCCGGTTGCCGCCGGCGAGTGGATCATGCCTGACGCGGTTGTGGAGTAATTGCATGTGCGGCATCGCAGGTTTCCTCGGTACCCGGCCCCTTCCGGATGCCCGCATCGACGCGTGCCTGAAGGCCATGGGCCGCCGGGGCCCCGATGGAGTCGAAGCCGTTCACCGTGAACTGCCGAATGGCCGCCATGCCCATCTGCTGCACGGGCGGCTCCGGATCATCGACCTCGATCCCCGGGCCAACCAACCCTTCGCCCTGGGGAACGGCGAGCTCTGCTACAACGGCGAGATCTACAACTACCGCGAAATCCGGGCGGATTTCGAGCGGCAGGGGCACGGCTTCCGCACCGAAAGCGACACCGAGGTTTTGGCACGCCTGCTGTCGGAACGCGGTGTGGACGGGTTGGACGAGGCCGAAGGCATGTGGGCCTTCGCCTGGTTGACCCGCGATGGCATGTATCTGAGCCGCGACCGGTTCGGTGAAAAGCCCCTTTACGTCCACGAGGCGCCGGAAGGGCTCTATTTCGGGTCCGAGCCGAAGTTCATCTTTGCGCTGCTCGGGCGGACGCTGCCGGTCAACCTCGATCATGTTCGCCGGTATTTGGTGAACGGGTACAAGGCCCTGTACAAGCGCCCCCGGACCTTCTTCCAGGGCCTGCGCGAGGTCGAGCCAGGCACCACGGAATTCATCGATTTCGACGGACATCGCCGCGTCCAGGGGTACTGGACGCCCCCGCGCGATGTCGAGGACACCGACATCGGCTTCGAGGAGGCCGTCGGTTTGGTGCGGACCGCGTTATGTCGGTCGGTCGAACTCCGTCTGCGCGCCGATGTCCCGATCGCCTTCTGCCTCTCCGGTGGCGTGGACTCCAATGCCTTGATCGCCATCGCCAAGCGGCAGTTCGGGTACGATGTCCACGGCTTCACCGTGATGAACACCGACGAGCGGTACGAGGAGCGCGACATGGTGGAGGCCGCGGTCCGCGAACTCGGGCTGCGGCACACGCCGATCCCGCTGGAAACCGACGGTTTCCTCGACGGCATGCGCACGCTGGTCGGCTATCACGACGCACCGGTCTACACGATCACCTACTATGCCCAGTGGCGCCTGATGTCGGCGGTGGCCGCCCACGGCTACCGGGTGTCGGTCAGCGGGACGGGCGCCGACGAGCTGTTCAGCGGCTACTACGACCACCACAACTTCTACATCGCGTCCCTGGCCGGTCACCCCGACCTCCAGGCGCAGGCGCGCACGAACTGGCAGCGGCACATCGCACCGATCGTCCGGAATCCCTTCCTGCAGGATCCGGACTGCTTCGTGAAGGCGCCGGACCTGCGGGACCACATCTACCTGGATGCGGCGGATTTCTCCGAGTTCCTGACCACACCTTGGCAAGAGTCCTTCGAGGAAACCGACTACGGCCGCGTCCCATTGCGCAGTCGCATGCTGAACGAAATGTTCCACGAGGCCGTCCCACCGCTCCTGCACGAGGACGACCTCAATGCGATGTACTTCTCAATCGAGAACAGGTCCCCGTTCCTGGATCGGAACCTGTTCGAACTGTGCCAACGGATTCCGACCCGCCACCTCGTCCACAATGGTCGTGCCAAGGCTATTCTCCGCGAAGCGGTGCGCGGTCTGGCACCCGACCTCGTGGTGGACAACCCGCGCAAGGTGGGTTTCAACGCCCCCATCTTCGATTACCTGGATGTGACCAACCCGCAAGTCCGCCAGGACCTGCTAGCCGACAGCCCGGTGTTCGATGTCGTCCGACGCGACAGCATCACCCGCCTGATCGACGAGCCCAAGCTACGCAACAGCCAGAGCAAGTTCCTGTTCTATTTCGTCAGCACCAAGATGTTCATGGAGAGCTTTGACGCCGGCTAATTCCCAATGGCGTTTTCCCTGGTGTGCGCGGGCGAGTGGACCACCACTCGCCCGTTCACTTTTGGTCGGGGTGCCGTTCGGTCCGGAACACGCGCGGATTGAAGTGGATAATTTTCAAGCTTGTCTCGTTAGACGGCCATAATCCGTTTCAACCGGAACAGATCGGCGGTCAGGTCATTGTCCCCGTCCTCTGCGGTCGGGCAACACACCACGCCGCGTGCCTTCAACGCGTTGATGACGGCATCCGAATAGCAGTGGGCAAGCCCTTCGGGATAGCTGTAATGCCGGGATCCCACCCCCGCCTTCGAGCGAAGGAAGGACAGGCTGGTATCGATCTCCCGGTCGAGGTCTGCGGGGTTGAGGAAACTCATGATCGCGTGGGTATGAGTGTGGCCGCCCACGGTGAACAATGGGTCCTCGGCGAGACACCGGACCTCATCCCACGTCAGCTTGCGATCCAGCGGATCGTCCGAGGACCATGTCTCAGGAAGCCCGAGTTGCGCCTGAATGTCCGTAGCGAGCACGTCTGGCTCGATCCGGTGGTCACTCTTCACATGCGTGCGGATGTCCGTGAGCACGTCGCGCTTGGATGCGTCATCGTCGAAACGGCGCTCGCTCCACGGAAGCTTCAGATTGCCCGACGGGGTCTGCTCGACAGCCCACTCGATCCGATCGATCCAGGACATCCGGTTGAACTCCACGAACCCGCTGGTCACGTAGACCGTCGCAGGAATGCGGAGGTCGGCGAGGATCGGGGCCGCCACGCCGAGATTGTTCCAGAAACCATCGTCGAAGGTGACGGCGAAGGCCCGAGGTGGAAGTGGCTCTCCCGCCGCCTGTGCCGCGACCAGATCATCCAGGGAGACCGGCATGCCCCCAGCGGCAAGCAGGGATCGAAGCGCGGACGCAAAGTAATCCGCGGTCAGATGCTTGCGTGTGTAATTGCGAACCCGGTGTGTCTGTGTAGTGATAACGCCATGGAACAGGAAAATCGCAATCCGTTCATCGCACAGGCGCGCCGCATAATCCATCATACCAGACCACTCGTGTAACGTTCGAACCGGCGGACACAGACGCCTTTCAAGGCTGTTGGCATCGCACCGTAGTAGCGACCGCTTCCCCGTTGCGGATGGGAGAGCGGTTGCCGGTTGCACCGGAGCTGCGCAATCGTGGCCAGGGTCAGGTCCACGCAAACATTCGTATTGGCGGCGCGCAGTTGGTGCAATTCCATCCCCGGAGAAACCCGGACAGGGGACATCGTGACGATGTCGCCCTCGTCCAATCCGGGGCTGACCCTGTGGAGACACGTCACCAACGCACCAAAGTCCTTGTGCCAGATGGCCCAAAGATGGGTGTCCAGCCCGCGGTAGCGTTCCGGGTCGCCGCCGTGGAGGTTCAGCAAGCGGTCGCCGCCCGCGGCGATCACCTTCTCGCGCAGCAGCCCGGTTCCAAACGAGACGATCAGATCCGGTGAGAAGGCGCGGAGCCGGTCGACAGCCTCTGTTTGGTTGATATCGGGAAAAGTCTCCGTTGCAGCATAGTCGGCGATCCGCGCGTCGCGCCCGGCGAACCAGATCCCGCGTTCGAAGTCGTCCCGTGCCGCTTCGAAGGGATGGGAGGTTTCATAGGGCCGGGACACTGGCTTGGTTTCCACCATGGCGAGGACATCAATTTCCGGGCCGACCAAGGCGCGCACAAACTGCGCGTGGTGGAGGGTTTCGGTGGTTAGCACAAGCAGCCGCATGGCACGCAGAATAAGGCGTGCGCGTCCAAGCCGACAGTGAATTCGCACCAGACACAAGCCGATGGACACGATGCATTTCGAGAGGAAACGTAGTTCCCTGTTTCCACCTTATCCGCCGTTTCCACTCCGAGCGTTTCCAGTCGCCACGGACGCACGGCCCGGTCTCCGGTTTCCATCCGCTTGGAAACGGTCGCCCTGGCTAGGTTACAGGTGGAAACCGAAAATCAAGGTGACCCGGGGCGTTGGAAACAAGTATTCTCTCGCCAAATGGATTAGCCAACTGATCCCGTTGAGAAGGAGCCTCCGACGCGCCAGCCCCCCATGGGCCAACGATGGGCTTTGATCCGCGTGACGGCGCTTGGCCGCGGAGCTCGATCAAGCGCCCGGCGCCCTCCCAATGGGAAATTCGGTGGCGTCCAGGCAATCCTACTTGTGTGACATCGCCTCCTGCCCCGGGTTTCGGCGCCCCAGCCTACTCCACCGAACACCATTATAAAGATTTAAGAGCCGAGGAGAGCCGCTCGTGATTCGTTGGTGTCGCAACTGCATTCTGCCGGACACGCGGCCGAATCTGGTGATCGGACCGGACGGGGTGTGTAACGCCTGCAAAACGCATGCGACCAAGCCGCAGATCGACTGGAAGGAGCGTGGCTCGGCCTTCGAAGCCGTGGTCGCCAACGCAAAGGCGCGGTCCGAAGGCTGGGACTGCGTCATCCCGGTCAGCGGCGGCAAGGACAGCACGTGGCAGGTTGTCACCATGCTGGAGCATGGCCTGAATCCGCTGTGCGTCACATGGAAGACGCCGGCACGGACCGAGATCGGTCGAAGAAACCTGGAGAACATGATCGCCCTCGGGGTCGATCACATGGATGTGCAGATCAGCCCCCGAGTCGAGCGCCACTTCATGCTGAAGGCCCTGGAACGCTACGGAGACAGCGGCGTCCCCATGCACATGGCGCTGCATGCGATCCCGCTGCAGATCGCACTGCGCTTCAACATTCCTCTGGTCATCTTCGGCGAAAATCCGGCCTTCGAATACGGCAGCCCGGAACAAGCTCACATGGGCTACCGGATCGACGGATCCTGGCTGAAGCTGTTCGGCCGCACCCACGGTACGACAGAGGTCGACTGGCGGGACGGGATGCTGACCGACAAGACCATGCGCCCCTACCGGCGCCCTTCGGAAGCGGAACTGGAGCGGGCGGACGTGCGGGCCGTCTTCCTCGGGCACTATTTCAAGTGGGACCCGCAGGAGGTGTTCGAAGTCGCATCGCGCCACGGCTTCCAGGCGGCCGAGACGGCACGGACGGGACTGTGGTCGTACGCCGATATCGATGACGATTTCATTTCCGTCCACCACCACCCCAAGTGGTACAAGTTCGGTTTCACCCGCCTGTTCGACAACTTGTCCGTCGATATTCGGAACGGGCGGATCACACGGGCCGACGCAATCGAGGTGGTTCGCCGCACAGGTGACCAGACCCCGACTGAGGACATTGAAAAGTTTTGCGCGTTTGTCGGGATCCCGACCAAGCGTTTCTTCGAAATCATGGAAACGTTCCGCAATCCCCAAGTCTGGCGGAACGATGGCGGAACATGGCGAATCCCAGGGTTCCTGATCGAGGATTGGAAGTGGGCATGAGGTTCGACCGAAAAGACCCACCGCGGACCTTCACCGTCGGCAATGGGATCGAAATCCACGATCACGGAAACATCCGCTTGGCGCCGAACGAGCAGGTGACGTTCCTCACCCAAGGCGGCGCTGAATACGACATCGTCCGAAAGGATTGGGGCTTCTATGCCACCCCATCACTCGACGGGCGGCTGGAAGGGTTCGGCCTGCGGGGTGTGCTCATCCAGAACCGCACGACCAAGCGCCATTTCGTGCTGCTGGTGGAGCGGGGCAAGGAACCGGCGTTCGAGACCTATCTTGCCGACGAAGGGCTGCGGGTGGTTTGCTGGCTGGACAGTGCGGACGCCTGCCGAACCGTGGATTTCGCCGTTAACGGGAGCGCCGCATGAGCACCGGATCCGCGACGCTGCATTGCCCGTGCGGTGAGGGGCATTTCGAACCCCGTTTCCAATACGACGAGCGTCCGGCGGGTGAGACCGTGTTCCCGCTGGACGGCGAGTACAACCGGCGCTTCGACCGCTGCGCCGCGTGTGGCCATTGGCTGGCACGCCATGGCTATGACCTCTCGGTCCTGTATGAGGGCGATTACGTCGCAAACACCTACGGCGACCGCATGGCGGCCACCTTCGAGCGGGTCATGGGCCTGCCGCCGGACCGTTCCGACAACCACCATCGCAGCCTATGGGTGGACGGGTTCATGCGGGCACGCCTGGGCGACCGGGCGTCCAAGCCGACACTCCTGGACATCGGCGCCGGCCTGGGTGTGTTCCCCGCCCGGATGGCGACGCTGGGGTGGGATTGCGTCGCCCTGGATCCGGATCCCGGCGCGGCCGAGCATTTGCGGATCCGTGCCGGCGTGAAATCCGTGTGCGGGGATATTTTCCACGTCGACATCGCCGCCCTGGGTACGTACGACCTCGTCAGCTTGAACAAGGTCATCGAGCATGTTCCAGACCCGCTTGCCATGTTGGCCTGGGTCCGCCCGCTCGTGGCCAGCGGGGGAGCCTTGTATGTGGAGGTGCCGGACGGCGAAGCGGCAGCCCGGGAAGGCAAGGACCGCGAGGAGTTCTTTATCGAGCACTATCACGCGTTCAGTGCCGCATCGCTGAGTGCGCTGGCAATGCGTGCCGGATACGACTGCCTTCTGATGGAAACGGTACGCGAACCGTCGACCAAGTTCACGCTTCGAGCTTTCCTTGGGCCGTCCCCCTTTGCTCCCAATACGTCTAAAGAATGAACGTCCGCTGGAAGCCGTGGGTCGCAGACAACGCCCTATTACATGTGTATTTAGCCCCCCTCTCCCAAACAATCCATTCTGCTTCACCGGCCGGACTTAAACGTTTAGCCCTGGCATTTGGTGGAGCGGATTGAGGGGGAAGTGGTCTGGTGGAGCGGTCCAGATCTTGCAGATGTATTATAGGACGTTAGCAGATGTACTTATAGGACGTTAGAACCTTCAGGGTCTTGAGCTTGCGGCCGATGTTGCAGGCGGCGACATAGTTGCGCAGATGCTTGGGAGCTGTTCGTAACTTACATGATGGAAGCGCTGGACCGGCGCCTCCTTGAGGATGCGGTTCATCTGCTCGACCAGCCCAATGGTCCCCAGAAATGTCTGGGCTTGGCGGTGCGGTGGTCGACACCGGTGCGCGCACAGGCCAACTCAAAGGCATGGGCGCGGAAGACCTCCCGGCGGACCAGTACCTCCCGAATCATCGGAACCACCAAGCCTTCGGCATCCGGCGTCGTGAACTGGATGCCGTTGTTGGTCGAAACCGGTGGATCCGGTGGGGAACCACCTGGATAGACAGCCCGGGAACTCGGCCGCGATTTGGGTGGCAGTCTTTCGTGCAGTTCGACGACAGCAAACCTGGAGGTGCGGTCGATGGCGACGAACAGGTGCAGCTTGCCTTGTTGGATCCGCACCTCGGCGATGTCGAATAGAAGAGGCCGACTGGGTAAGCATTGAAGCGTCCGTAAGCCGACGTGTCGCTAGGCACCTCGAACAGGTGGCTGACGGCGTGGTCCGGGCCTCCGGCGCGGCACGACTCCCTGCATGCGTCGAATTGCAGGTTGCTTTCCCGGCATGCAAATCTGCGGCTGGAAATTGGTAGCCCGCACCATCGGGCGGATCTCATCATTCCTCGGCTATGCGGCAAGTTCCGCTTCCGTCCGTTTGTCACATTTCATGCCGTTGAAGAATTAGCTATTAATGGCTATCCCGCAGCGCCTTACCCCTTCTTTTCGCATGGGATTGCCCGCAATGATTAACGCTCGCTCACTTTTTGAAAACCTCCCGCCCGATATCTACGAAAAAATGATTTCTTACGTCCGCGAGAACCCTCAGACATTGCTGGAGATTGGCGGCATCCGCCGCTGGCTTTCGTCCGTACGCTTCGAAAGCAACAAAAATAACATGAAAAAACCTGATGCACCTGATGAAAATTCCTATGATTACACCGTGGATTGGAACGTCTATTCCCTAAACAACCAAGTATCGAACGATCGCCCCGCCCACTTGATTAAACCAGTCACCGCAATACCACGAATTTCCAAAAACATAAAAGAAAAGAAATTGCTTTCCATTGGACCAAGGTCAGAGCATGAACTATTCATTCTTTATGGACACGGATTTTCACCAGAAAACGTGACGGCCATTGACTTGATGTCATACTCCCCGCTTATTCAAATCGGCGATATGCATTCCCTGCCATTTCCTGACAACAGCTTTGATGTCCTGGTGTGCGGTTGGACACTCGCCTACAGCACGGACAAGAAAAGAGCGGCCTCCGAGATGGCCCGGTGCGTGCGCCCGGGTGGAGTGATCGCAATGGGGAACTCGAATTTCGAGTTGCCTACCGTTGCATCAGTGCTCGACCTTTTCGGCAGTAATGTTGGTCAAGTGTTCTTCCAACATGACCGGTCAGACTGCGAAAATCCAGACGATGAAACCGGCCTTGTTATGACCGTATTTGAGATAGTCAAGAACGCCTAACAAAATCGGATTTTGGTTTTGAGAGGGAGGCATACGCCCCTTCTCTCATATTGCTGAGCGCACGTGTCCGTGCGCTCGGCCCTGCATCCGCACCTCTGGTGCGGGAACGGCAGTGTCCTTCCGCCGAGCGAAAGTCGAAACCTTCGCTCGGCGGTACCATCCCCTATACCCTATGGGCGATTGTCGAACCGTTGTTTCCCACCCGAACCGTCCACGGCGGGGAGTGCAAAGGCTACACGCCGACAGAGGCCACGACTTTGTACACAGTCAGCGGGTACTGCGTTGGCGGGGAGCCCGGAGCGGCACCGCTGATAGTGGAGCACGGCCGGCGGCAGGGGAGGTGCCGCTCCACCGTCGGCGTCAAGCATAACCCTCTACGGCCTAAAGGAACGGCCGGCAGGCTTCCAGATTCTGCCGCGGCGTTGGGCGGCGCTCTCCCGTACAATCTTGCCACGCTCAGTTTCGAGTGGCCAGCCGTGGTCGCTCGCGGGTCTCTGCCCAGGTAGCTCGGGAACACGGGTTCTGCCGCCCAGTTAAGGCAGCATCCACCACCCGGTTGCAAGACCGGCACCGATGGAGGTGCCCATGGTCCGACCGACCCCACAAGCGACCGTGGTGGTGCGCCCCCCCCGTTCAGAGTGGCCAGTTCCCCGCGAATGTAGCGAAGCTGAGGTGGGGTCCTCCACCAGGCGGAGATGGGATGGAGCAGAGCCGGTTCAGCGAGGAGCAGATCATCGGGATCCGGCGGGGGCAAGGGTCGGAGCAGAAGACCGCCGAGGTGCGCCGCCTCCACGGAATCTCGCAGACCACCCACTACCGGTAGAAGTCGAAGTACGGCGGCTTGGAGGTGTCCGGGGCCAAGCGGTTGCGGACGTTGGAGGACGAGGACGCCCGGCTGAAGAAGCTGCTGGCGCGCGAGGGACTGCAGGCGACCACGAAGATGCTGCTGCGGATCTACCGCGGGGAAGACTTGAAGGCCCGGCGCCGAAGTGGGCAGAAGCGGGCCGTGGGCACCAGCGGCGTTGCCGGACCGACGAACCAGCGGTGGAGCCTGGACTCTGTGTCCGACGCGCTGACCGCCAGTTGCCGGCTCCGCATTCTGCTGGTGGTAGACGACCCCACCCGCGCGTGCCTGACGCTGCTGGCGCGCACCTCGTTATCCGATGCCCGCACGGCACGCGAGCTGGACACCCTGGTGGCCCGACAGGGCCGGCCGTCCATATTTGTCAGCGACAACGACACCGAGCTGACCTCGGCGGCGATCCTGCGCCGGTCGCAGGGGCAGCGGGCGGCCCCTGGCACTACATTCAGTCCGGCAAGTCAACCCAGAACGCCCTCGTGGACAGCTTCCTTGGACGCCTACGGGACAAGTGCTTGAACGAGCGCCTGTTCACCAGCCAGCGCCAAGGTGGTTTTGGCCGCCCGGGCCGAGGGCGACGACACGGTGACGCAGCACTCCGGGCTGGGCGGGCAGAGCCCCGCCGCGTTCGCCGCACAACGGGGTCGGGGGGGGGCATGCCCCCCCCCGACCCCGTTGCAATCCTATCAACAACCGAGCACCAAGCCACAGGGCTCCACCTCTTACCGGGAACCCATCGGGGAGCTGGTCACCTGCCATGCACGGGCTTGGCAGAATGCTTTGTGGAAAGGTGCCCTACTCTACGATGTAACGCGCACCAAATCGCGGCCCCAAGGCAATGAGACCAGGATGGGGTGGGCTGGGGCATCGCGCAGTATCAATTGAGAACAAAGACGTCATATAGGTGAACTGCAGCATGATTCGGGGCTCCGATGTCGGGGAGCTACCCTTATGGAGTGCACGCGTATCGGCGGCAACCATATGCCCCGCTTTAAACGGGATCGACCGAATCCTATCGGCACCGTATGCGCTTTCCACCTCCTCGTCCGTGAACCGGCGGATTGTCCAGAACTGCGGCAGACGCACACGATGGGTGCCTGGAACATAATAGTGTTCGCCGCCGCTTGGGACATCAGACAAGAATAAAAATATCTTCAGTTGGTGGAACCCGTCCTTATCATTGTGGAACATTTGAGCAGTATAAGAATACTCCTCTTGCGTAAACTTCACGGGATTAATTTTCCACGCATGGCAATAGCCAAGCACTGGCTGAACACCAAAATATTGCTGGGCGATAGATACCAAATAAGGATCGGAGGCAAGGTTCATAATTTCGGATGATTTTGCAATGTACTCTTGCCTATATTGTATATACCCATCATTGCCGGTCAGAACATCAACGTCATCGTTCCCAGCGGCATCAACATACTGCCGAATGCGATCCAGCATATCCGCTGGCATCGCCCTTCCCAGAGGAACATACGACTCCTCGTGCAATCCACGGACAACCTCATAAATTGAGGGTGCTTCAGCCAACGATAGGCGGGAGTTCCCCTTGATTGCTTGAGGAGGAAACAGTTTTTCCAATTGATTGCGAGCAACGTCGTCGATTTTCCCCTCTGTCATAGAATGAAAAAAAACGCATGGCCTCGAAGCCTGCAGGATCGATACGACGCCCCTCGCAATAATCCTTAAATGTACTCAAGAACAATTCAATCCGCGGACTCAATCGCTCCTGAACCTCCGGCGGACGGGACGACACGACATCAAGTATTGCCCTCCGAATTGCGGGAACAATATCTAACTCCAACCTCACCGACTCCGCGACGGCACTCTCTCGAGTCTCGTACATTTGATAACACACCTTTCGCGCTGAAAGCCGACTGGAACGGCTATGCTTGCTTGAACGCTCTCAGCGTCCTTGCAGATCTTGAACAGGGTCTTTCGGTTTTTGCAAAGGGTTTACAATTTGCGCGAAGGGCACCCACGATGTCGTAACGCAGGGCCTATATCGGTCGCAACTGGGCCGATTCGAATGCTCATCCTGGAATATCCCTCCATCAGCACTGCCGAATCTTCCAATTCCACACTACATCCTACGATGTTTCGCCTGGAAACCGTAAAGAATACGTGCACTTGGAGCGCCCTGCTCTGTCGAAAGGCTTATGCGGCGATCCCGAGCATGGCAAGGCGGTTGATGTTGTCGGTGACGCCCCGTAGCAGGACCTGCGTTTGCTGGGTCGTGTCGCTGCGGGCGGTCGGTGCCTCACCGAAACGGCGCTTGTCACCGTCATGATCGTTTCGACCTTCCAGCGCTGGCCGCGGGCCCGCCGGCTCTCGGCGTCGCCCGGATCGCCGAGCCGGCGGCGCATCTCCCGTCGCAGGGGCGTCGTCGCCACCACCGTGGCCGACCACCGCTTCTTGGCCGGGATCAGGCTTTCGATCCCAAGGCCTTCGCGGCAGTAGCGGTGGTTGGCCTCGCTGTCGTAGCCGCCGTTGGCGATGAGCGGGTCGAATGCCATCACTGAGTGGGCCGCCGAGGCGAGCGGCCCGAGGTCACGGAAGTCGCCGCACGGGCCGGGCCTGACGCGCTGCGCCAACAGCATCTACGGCCCAACCCACAAGGTCAGCCCCCATTTCAGCCAGCCCCGCTGTCCGCGGTCACACTTGGCCAGCCAAGCGAAATAGCTCGAGGGATGCGACGGCCAGAGCCCGGTCGACTCCAGGGCCACTTGCCGCGGGCCGGGCTACGGCCCGGCGATCCGTCTCGGCCAAGGCACGTTGCAGAAGTTCGGGGGCCAAATGGCGCTTTGAGAACCACCACAGCGTGGCGTGGTCCGGGACGCGGCGGAAGCCAAGCTCCCGCCGCAGCCGCCCCGAGGGCAGCAGCAGGTGCTCGATCCAGCGGTCGGTGAGGAGCAGATGCTCCTTCAGGAGCAGTGCCACCGGAAGGCTGGAGGGCGGGTAACTCGGCCGCGCGTACTTGCTCAGACGCAGCGGCACGATGCGTCGCGCACCAGCCGGACACCAGCGGACCAGATGGCCGAAGCAGCGCTCGACCACCCAACGCCGGGGCTTCACATGAAAGCCCGACTGCCCCTGAAGACGCCGGATTACTTCCACCGTGAAGCCGAAGGAAGGCAGCGTCCGCGAACAGGTGCTTTCGCCGCGCTGCTGAGCCGGGCCAGCGCCATGAGGTGCCGGTCTTCCCGGCCCTGATGGACGGCGTGCGGCTGCCGCGCGTCCGGGGCGCACCGCGCCGCCGGCCAGGTTCGCTGGCCGGCGACAAGGGATACGGTTACGGACCGGAGTACGCCTACCTGTGCCGGCGCGGCATCGGCGCCGTCATTCCGCAGCGCTCCGGCCCCTGCGTGGGCCGACCGCGGCTGCCCGTCGATCCCGACACCGACAAGAGGCGCTATGTCATGGAGCGCGCTGTGGGGTGGCTCAAGGGCTGCCGCTCCATCGCCACCCGGCACGACAACTCGCCCGCAGCTTTCTGGCCATGCTCAAGCTCGCCTTCGTCCGCCAATGTTTGCGGATCCTCAGGCCGTCAGACAGGACCTAGTGGTCTGAGTTAGAAATTCTGTGACGGTATAGGCCGGTCGGCTGTTCGGGAGTGTTTCCGATGCAGGAGGCGGCGATGCCCGGCGGACCGGTCCCATCCCCCATCATCCTGACCGACGCGGAACGCGCGGAACTGG
>DASQNC010000062.1 GCA_035645145.1 Azospirillaceae bacterium
CCCGCCAGCTCGTCCCCGATCCAGATCGCCGGCCTGAGGGACGGCGGCTATGCCCTGGCCTGGGAAAGCCCGGACGACAGTGGCGGCGGCATCCGCACCCAGCGCTTCGACGCCAACGGCCAAGCGGCCGGGCCGCCGCAGAGCGCCGCCACCCTGACCGCCGACACCCAGTCCACACCGACCATCACCGCGCTGAACGACGGTGGCTATGTGGTGGTCTGGCAATCCCACCTGGGTGAAACGGACGGCACGCCATCGGGCTGGGGCGTCAAAGGCCAGCGCTTCGACGCCGGCGGCGCCAAGGTCGGCGGCGAGTTCCAGGTCAACACCGTCAGGGCGAACCATCAATTCGAAGCCTCGACCGCGGCGCTGGCCGATGGCGGCTTCGTCGTCGCCTGGCGGAGCTACCACTTGGACGAAGGCTCTTCCGAGGACAGCATCTACGCCCAGCGCTTCAACGCCAGCGGCGCCAAGGTCGGCGGCGAGATCCGCGTCAACAGCTACGCGGTCGGCGCCCAGGGCGCACCCGACGTCGTCGCCCTGGCCGATGGCGGCTTCGCCGTTGCCTGGACGTCGACCGGCCAGGACAGCATGGGCGGCGGTATCTACGCCCAGCGATTCGACGCCGCCGGTGCCCGGGTGGGAAGCGAGTTCCGCCTGAACGAGCACACGCTCGGCAACCAGTACGACGTGGATTTGGCGGCGCGGCCGGACGGCGGCTTCAGCGCCGTCTGGACGTCCGAGGGTCAGGACGGCAGTGGCTTGGGCGTCTTCGGCCGCAGCTTCGTCGACAGCCCTGAGGCCCCGGTGGTCATCGCCCACGATGTGATGGTGACCGCCGGTGGCAGCGTGGCCGCCGCCGCCCTGGTCGACCAGGGCCACGTCCAGGACGACCGCTGGGCCACGGCCGGGTTGCAGCAGCTCCGCGCCTACGAGTTTACCGACCTCTACGCCTCCCCAGGCGGCGGCTACTTCACCGTCGATGGCGTGGTCCAGACCGCCGGCACCGCCTTCACGGTCGCCGCCGACCAGCTCCACCGCGTGCGCTGGGTGGCCGGCGGCGAGGCGGGCAGCGAGGCATTCCAGGTGCGCGGCTTCGACGGCGACCGCTGGAGCGCCGCAAGCACCGGCGCCGCCACGGTTATCGCCACCGGCGGTAGTGGGTCGCTGATTGCCGGTACCAAGATCCAGATCCACAGTGCGGCCCAGGGCGACCAGTTCCGCCCGGCCACGGTCGGCTTGGCCGACGGCGGCTACGTGGCGGTCTGGCGGAATGAAACCAGCAACACCTACGGCGAGATCCGCGCCCAGCGCTTCGACGCCACCGGCAACCCCATCGGCGCCAAGATCACGGTCGACACCGTCCTGGACGGCGATCAAAAATCCCCGGCGGTGGCGGCGCTGGCCGACGGCGGCTACGTGGTGGCATGGTGGAAGTGGACGGGGTCCGGCAACACCGTGCAGGCCCAGCGCTTCGACGGCGCCGGCAACCGCGTCGGCGGCGAGGTGACCCTGGCCGGCAACATGAGTCCCGCCAGCTCGTCCCCGATCCAGATCGCCGGCCTGAGGGACGGCGGCTATG
>DASQNC010000063.1 GCA_035645145.1 Azospirillaceae bacterium
CGGCGGTGCCGGCGACGACGTGATCGCCGGCAACTCGGCGACCGGCAATGTGGACACGCTGTCCGGCGGCGCGGGGAACGACACCCTCACCGGCGGTGCGGGCAACGACGTGGTGAGCGGCGGCGACGGGGCCGACACGCTCGACGGTGCGGCCGGCCACGACACGCTGTCGGGCGGCGCGGACGGCGACACCCTCGCGGGCGGTTCGGGCAACGACGTCCTCAACGGTGACGATGGTGCTGACACGCTCGACGGCGGCTCTGGTGACGACACCCTGTCGGGCGGGAACGACGGCGATACCATCGTCGGCGGTCTGGGCAACGACGCCCTGAACGGCGACGATGGCAGCGATACGCTGTCCGGCAACGACGGTAGCGATACGCTCTCGGGCGGCAACGACGGCGACACCCTCCTTGGCGGCTCGGGCAACGACACCCTGAACGGCGATGCCGGCAACGACACGTTGAACGGCGGCGACGACGCCGACACGCTGAACGGCGGCATCGGCGACGACACCCTGACCGGCGGCAACGGCGACGATGTCCTAACCGGCGGCACCGGGGTCGACCAGCTGACCGGCGGGGCGGGCGCGGACATCTTCGTGGTCGAGGCGCCCCCGTCCGGGACGCAGTACGACACCGTCACCGACGCGGCTGCCGGCGACCAGGTCGAACTCGTCGATCGCGGCACCGAGACCTTCAATGCGACGATGCTCACCGGGTTCGCGACGTTCCAGAATTACCTGGACGCCGCGGCCGCCGGCGACGGCAGCGTCAACGGTGCCATCTCCTGGTTCCAGTTCGGTGGCGACACCTACGTGGTGCAGGACCTGAGCAACACCGCCGGCTTCGTGGACGGCACGGACATCGTCGTCAGGCTCGCCGGTGCGGTCGACCTCGGCACCGCCACCCTTACCGGCCCCAGCGGGAACAGGCTGGCGCTGCCCTACGGGCTGATCTATGGGCTGACCACCGGCGGCGATACCATTAACGGCGCCGGTGGCGACGACACCATCAACGGCCTGTTCGCCGGCAACGCCACCGACACGCTGACCGCGGGCGACAGCATCAACGGCGGCGGCGGCACCGACACCCTCAACCTCACCATCACCGGCCCGCTGAACACGGTCCGGACCAATGCCGTGACGGTGACCAGTGTCGAGACGGTGAACCTGAATGCCGCCGGCGGGGTCGCGTTCGCGGCCGACCTGACCAGCTGGACCGGCGTGCAGACGGTCAACGTCACCAACACCGCCACCAGTACGGTGAGCATCGGCAACGCCGCCTACACCGGCGGTGCGGGCAGCGACGTGGTGACGGTTTCCAACGCATTGACCAGGGCGATCGACCTGGGCGGTGGTAACGACACGATCAACCTACAGGCCGGGGTGGGGGCCGGCGCCTCGCTCGCCGGTGGTGCCGGCACCGCCGACACGCTGATCGTGTCCGCGGCCGATGCGGCAACGTTGTCGGCCGGCGGGAGGGCGAGCGGCTTCGAGCGGATCGCCATCGGCACAGTCGGCGGGCCCATCAGCATCGACTTGGCCGGCCTGGGCAATGTCAACTATCTGAGCGTGGCCGGGGTGACCGCGGGCGGCCTGACCGTCACCAATCTGGTGTCGGGCGGTACGGTGGATCTGACCGCCGCCGTGACCGCGGCGTCCAGCATCGGGGTGGCGGGTGCCGCGGGGGGCGCAACCGATGTCCTGAACCTGAGGTTCGCGGCGACGAACGGCTTCGATAGCAGCGGCGGGATCATCACCGTCGCGGATGTCGAAACCATCAACATCGTGGCCGACGACACCGACGCCACTGCCGTTACCAGCCCGTTCAAGGTCAGGCTCAACGCAGCGGCAGCAACGAAGATCGTGCTGTCCGGCGATGCCGGCGTGGACCTCACCGGGTCCACGCTGACGGGGGTGACCCTCGTCGACGGAAGCGCACTCACGGGCGCTGGCATCGGCGGCGGTCTGACCGTGCTCGCCGGCAGCCTGGCAACCACGGGCGTGACCCTCAGGGGCGGTGCGGGCAACGACGGGTTCTCCAGCAACTCGGCGGCCGGGATGGTGGATACCCTGATCGGTGGCGATGGTTCCGACTACATGACCGCCGGCGCGGGGAATGACATTCTCGACGGCGGCACCGGATGGGACTTCCTGTTCGGTGGTGCCGGCGACGACACCTTCATCGGTGGAGCCGGCACCGATCAGATGACCGGCGGGACAGGCAACGATACCTTTGTGATCAGTGTTCCCGCGGGTTCCTGGGAGTACGACATCATCAACGATGCGACCACCGGCGACCGGATCCAGGTCATCGATCGGGGCACCGAGACCTTCAACGCGACGAAGCTCACGGGATATGCGTCGCTCAACGACTACCTGAACGCCGCGGCTGCCGGAAACGGCAGCGTCAACAGCACCATCTCCTGGTTCGTGTGGACCGAGAGCGGCACCACCTACACCTACGTGGTCCAGGATTTGAGCGCGAGCAGCACCTTCCAGTCGTTCAACGGCGACTTGGTTGTCAGGCTCGCCGGTACGGTGGATCTCAGCGCCGCCACGCTTGGCGGCGCTTCCGGGAACCAGTTGGTGCTGTAACCGGCGCAAGGGCCGCTCCGGCGGCCCCGCAACGGTGGCAGCTTCCGGGTTGGGGGCCGGTCCTTCGGGGCCGGCCCCTTCTGTTTGGAGTGCCTTCGGGTAGCGGAACGGCGAGGGGAGGGGGCTTAGAAGCCGCCCTCCAGCAGCTCGCGCAGGTATTCGGCATAGCTGCTACGGCCCATGCCGTCGGCCAAGCGCGCCAGGTCCTCGGCGCCGATGAAGCCCATGCGCCAAGCGATCTCCTCCAGGCAGGCGATGCTCAGGCCCTGGCGGCGCTGCACCGCGCGCACGAACTCGCCGGCTTCCATCAGGCTGTCGTGGGTGCCGGTGTCGAACCAGCAGTAGCCGCGGCCCAGCTTTTCCACCCGCAGCTTGCCGCGGGCCAGGTAGGCGGCGTTCACGTCGGTGATCTCGTACTCCCCCCGGGCCGACGGCACCAGGCCGGCGGCGATGTCCACCACCTCGTTGTCGTAGAAGTACAGGCCGGTCACCGCCCACCGGGACCGCGGCGCGCGGGGCTTTTCCTCCAGCCGGACGGCGCGGCCCTGGGCGTCGAACTCCACCACGCCATAGCGTTCCGGGTCGCGCACGGGATAGGCGAAGACCGTGGCGCCCTCGTTGGCCGCGGCGGCGGCCTGCACCATCCGGCCCATGCCATCGCCGTAGAAGATGTTGTCGCCCAGCGCCAGTGCGCACGACGACCGGCCCACGAAATTGCGGCCGATGGTGAAGGCCTGGGCCAGCCCCTCGGGGCGGGGCTGCACGGCGTAGGAGATGTCGATGCCCCACTGCGACCCGTCACCCAGCACGGCCCGGAAGGCCGTCTGGTCGTGGGGCGTCGTGATCAGCAGCACCTCGCGCACGCCTGCCAGCATCAGCGTGCTGAGCGGGTAGTAGATCATGGGTTTGTCGTAGACGGGCAGAAGCTGCTTGCTCACCCCGCGGGTCAGCGGATGAAGGCGCGTCCCCGCCCCGCCCGCAAGCACGATCCCCTTCATTCCGGCCCCACTCGCTGCAACCCGACCTCGCCTTACCATGAACGCGCGGTGGGTGGTAATTCTTCCAGGTGGGTTTCGCGGGGCTAGTGTCCGCGGGTCAAGGTGAACAGCGTGATTTCACCCGGGCAGTTCCAGCGCAGCGGGATGCCGGAGGTCCCGGCGCCGCGGCTGGTGTAGCCGTGCATCCCATCCAGCCGCCACGTTCCGGCCGCAAGCCGCTTGCAGCGGTGCAGGTGGGTCGTCAACGGCCGCCCCAGCACCGGGCGCAACTGGCCACCATGGGTGTGGCCGCAGAGGTAGAGGTGGTATCCGGCCGCCGCGGCTTCGGGGGCCAGTTCCGGGGAATGGACCAGGGCGATGCCCACCTCGTCCAAGGTGGATTCCGGCGGATCCAGGGCCGTCACGGCGGCTTCCGTGAAGAACCGGTGCACGTCGTCGACACCCGCCACCAGCAGGCGCGCACGGCCCAGGCGGATGCGCACGGATTCGTTCACCAACAGCCGCACGCCCAAACGCTCGATCGGCCCGGCCATGTCGTGGGTGTCGTGGTTCCCCAGCACGCCTAGCCAGCCGTCACGCGGCCGGATGCCCTTGGTCACGCGCGCCAGGTCCCGCAGGACGGCGGTCTCGCGGAACGGGCCACGGCCGGCAAAGCGGTAGTCCCCGCCGAACAGGCCCAGATCCACCGGCTCGCCTCCCACCGCCTGGACGATGGCCTCGGCCAAGCCGGGCAGCCCGTCGAAGTGCGGATCGCTGACGTGGAGGATGCGGTAGCCCTCCAACTCGTTCGGCAGGTTGGACAGCCGCACCGCGTGCCGCACCAGCTCGACCCGTGCGGCCGCGCGGCTGGCGGGACCATGGAACCCGAACGCCCGCATCGTCATCCGGGCGCCCATCATCACCAGCTCGCGCACGCGCCCGCCGGCGTCCGAGACCAACCCGTCCGGCGTCGAATGGATGAAGGGCGATTGCTCCAGCGTCTGTCGCCGCTCCTGCCAACGGGCCCGGTGGCGGGGGTCGGGGGAGGGGAAGTCGCTGCGCTCGTGGTAGCGGACGAGGGTCGCTCGCATCTCGACTTGCTGGCTCCGGTGTTGGCGGCGGGGAGAGGCGGGTGTGCTTGATAAAGGTACGGCGGCTGCTATGGTGCAGCGCACTCAATCCTATCGGCCCATGGTTAATAAGAGATGGCGACGCACGCAGGCGGGCAAGAAGGCGCCGGTCTCAGCTTCCAGGACCTGATCTTCCGGCTTCAAACCTATTGGTCGGAGAATGGGTGCCTGATCCTTCAGCCCTATGACATGGAGGTGGGGGCGGGCACCTTCCACCCGGCGACCACGCTGCGGTCGCTGGGGCCGGACCCCTGGCGCGCCGCCTATGTGCAGCCGTCCCGCCGTCCCAAGGACGGGCGGTACGGCGAAAATCCCAACCGCCTTCAGCACTACTACCAGTTCCAGGTGATCCTGAAGCCGTCGCCGGCCGACAGCCAGGACCTGTACCTGGGCAGCCTGAAGGCCATCGGCCTGGACCCGGAGCTGCACGACCTGCGCTTCGTCGAGGACGACTGGGAAAGCCCCACGCTGGGCGCCTGGGGCCTGGGGTGGGAGGTCTGGTGCGACGGGATGGAGGTGTCGCAGTACACCTACTTCCAGCAGGTGGGCGGCATCGAGTGCGCGCCGGTCTCCACCGAGATCACCTACGGCCTCGAACGGCTGTGCATGTACCTGCAGAACATCGAGAACGTGTACGACCTGCGCTTCAACGAGGCCGGGGTGAAATACGGCGACGTGTTCCTGCGGGCCGAGCGCGAATTCTCGGCCTTCAACTTCGAGCACGCCGACACCGAACAGCTCTTCCGCCAGTTCGAGGACGCCGAGCGCGAGTGCAAGGCACTGCTGGCGCAGAACCTTGCGCTGCCGGCCTACGACCAGTGCATCAAGGCGTCCCACCGTTTCAACCTGTTGGACGCGCGCGGCGTCATCAGCGTGGTCGAACGTGCGGCCTACATCGGCCGGGTGCGTGCCCTGGCCAAGGCCTGCTGCGAAACCTGGATCGCCAATTCCGCTGCCGCGAAAGCCGCCTGACATGTCCGAATTCCTGCTGGAGCTGCGTTCCGAGGACATCCCCGCCCGCATGCAGGCGCGTGCGGCCGAGGATCTGAAGGGGCTGGTGCTGGACGGGCTGAAGGCGGCCGGGCTCGAATGGTCGTCGGCCTCCGCCCACGCCACGCCGCGCCGTCTGGCCGTGGTGGTGGACGGGCTGCCCGCCCGCACCGCCGATGTGCGCGAGGAGCGCCGCGGTCCGCGCGACGGTGCCCCCGAACAGGCGATCCAGGGCTTCCTGAAGGCGAACGGCCTGACCCGTCTCGACCAGTGCGAAAAGCGGGACACCGGCAAGGGCGTGTTCTGGTTTGCCCACATCGACCGGCCGGGTCGGGCGACGGCGGACATCCTGGCCGGCGTGATCGGCGACGCGGTGCTGCGGATGCCGTGGCCGAAGTCCATGCGCTTCGGCCATTCCATGCTGGCCTGGGTGCGACCGCTGCAATCGATCCTGGCCGTGTTCGACGGCGTGGCCGTGCCGGGCGCGCTCGCGCTGGGCGACTATGTGGCGGGCCGCGCGGCCCGCCTGTTGGCCCCCGGCGAAACGGCGCCCGAAGGCGAAGCGGTGATCGCGTTCGGCGACCAGACCGTGGGCCATCGGTTCCTGTCCCCCGAGGCCTTCGCCGTCCGCAATTTCGCCGAGTACCGGGACGGCCTGCGCCGGGCGCACGTGATCCTGGACCGCGAGGCGCGCAAGGCGCTGATCCGCGAGGATGCCGAACGGCTGGCCAAGGCCGAGGGGCTGACCGTGGCCCCCGACGACGGGCTGCTGGAGGAGGTCGCCGGGCTGGTCGAATGGCCGGTGGTGCTGCTGGGCGGGTTCGATCCGGCGTTCCTGGAGGTTCCGCCCGAGGTGCTGACCACGTCCATGCGCGTGAATCAGAAGTACTTCGCGCTGCTGCGGCCGGACGGGACCCTAAGCAACCGTTTCGTCATCGTGGCGAACCGGCCGACCCGCGACGACGGTGCCACCGTGGTCGGCGGCAACGAGCGTGTGCTCCGCGCCCGCCTGTCCGACGCCCAATTCTTCTGGGAGCAGGACAAGAAGGTCCGGCTCGAGGATCGCGTGCCGGCGCTCGGTGCCGTCACCTTCCACGCCAAGCTGGGCACCGTCGAGGAGAAGGTGCGGCGCATGCAGACGCTGGCGGTCGAACTGGCGGCCTTCGTCCCCGGTGCGGATGCGGACAGGGCAAAGCGGGCCGCGTGGCTCGCCAAGGCCGACCTCACCAGCGGCATGGTGGGCGAGTTCCCGGAACTCCAGGGCCTGATGGGCCGCTACTACGCGCTTGCCCAGGGCGAGGCGCCCGAGGTGGCCGACGCCGTGGCCGACCACTACAAGCCGCTGGGCCCCAACGACCGTTGCCCGACCGCACCGGTGTCCGTGGCCGTCGCGTTGGCGGACAAGATCGACACGCTGGTCGGTTTCTTCGCCATCGACGAAAAGCCGACGGGCAGCAAGGACCCGTACGCGCTCCGCCGGGCGGCGCTGGGCGTGATCCGGCTGGTGGTCGAGAACCGCTTGCGGATCGGCTTGAACACGCCGTTCGCCGCCGCGCTGGATCTCTACCGCAGGACCGGGGCCGATCCGGTGGCGGTGCGCCGGGACCTGCTCGACTTCTTCGCGGACCGCTTGAAGGTGGCATTGCGCGAAAAGGGCGTGCGGCACGACCTGATCGACGCGGTGTTCGCGCTGGGGGGCGAGGACGATCTGGTTCGCCTGCTTGCCCGGGTGGATGCGTTGCAGGCCTTCCTCGGCACGCCCGACGGCCAGAACCTGCTGACCGCGTACAAGCGCGCGGCCAACATCGTCCGTATCGAAGAGAAGAAGGACGGTCGGGAATACCACGAGGTGAATGCCCGTTCCTTCACGCAAGCGGAGGAGGAAGCCCTTTGGGCGAAGCTTCTGTCCGTCCGCGGGGAATTGAAGGGCGCGCTGGATCGGGAAGAATTCATGGGTGGAATGGGAATGCTCGCAAGTCTGCGGCTGCCCGTCGACCAGTTTTTCGACCGGGTTACTGTGAATGTCGAAGACACCGGCATTCGCTGTAATCGCCTCGCTCTACTCCGTGGGATCATGGCAACTATGCGGCAAGTCGCGGACTTCTCGCGCGTCGAAGGCTAAATAGGAAGGGCGGCGCTCGCAGGTGATCGCAGCGCCGGCCCTTTTTCCACCGCGTCAGCAGCACGGGCAGGGACATGCAGGCCAACGTCACCACCAAGTGGGTCTACAGCTTCGGCGACGGGCGGGCGGAAGGCCGCGCCGACATGCGCAACCTTCTGGGCGGCAAGGGTGCCAATCTGGCCGAGATGTCGAACCTGGGCCTGCCCGTCCCGCCGGGCTTCACCATCACCACCGAGGTCTGCACCTACTTCTACGCCAACGGGCGCAGCTACCCCTCCGACCTGAACGAGCAGGTCGACGCCGCCATGGCCGGGCTGGAGCGCGCCATGGGCGCCAAGTTCGGCGACCCGTCCAATCCGCTGCTGGTGTCGGTCCGGTCGGGGGCCCGCGCCTCCATGCCGGGCATGATGGACACGGTTCTGAACCTGGGGCTGGGCGACGCCACGGTCGCGGGGCTTGCGCGCCGGTCGGGCGACCCGCGCTTCGCCTATGACAGCTACCGCCGTTTCATCCAGATGTACGGCAACGTCGTGCTCGGCGTGGACCACCATCATTTCGAAGATGTGCTGGACAGCCACAAGCGCGGCATCGGCGCGACGCTGGACACCGAACTGACGGCCGAGGACTGGCAGCAGGTCATCGAGGGGTACAAGGAGGTGGTGGAGCGCGAGACCGGCTCGCCCTTCCCGCAGGACGCGCGCCAGCAGCTCTGGGGCGCCATCGGCGCCGTGTTCGGAAGCTGGATGAACCAGCGCGCCATCACCTACCGCCGCCTGCACGACATCCCGGCCAGCTGGGGCACCGCGGTCAACGTGCAGTGCATGGTCTTCGGCAACATGGGCGAGGACTGCTGCACCGGCGTCGCCTTCACCCGCAACCCGTCCACGGGCGAGAACGCCTTCTACGGCGAATACCTGGTGAACGCCCAGGGCGAGGACGTGGTCGCCGGCATCCGCACGCCGCAGCATCTGACGGTGGCGGGCAAGCAGGCCAACGGCTCGACCCTTCCGGCCATGGAAGAGGTGATGCCCGAGGTCTTCGGCCAGCTCGACGCCGTCCGGCTGAAGTTGGAACGCCACTACCGCGACATGCAGGACATCGAGTTCACGGTCCAGCAGGGCCGGCTCTACATGCTGCAGACGCGCAACGGCAAGCGCACCGCCCAGGCCGCGTTGAAGATCGCCGTGGACATGGCCCGCGATGGCCTGATCACCGAGGCCGAGGCCGTGCAGCGGGTGGACCCGCAGTCGCTGGACCAGCTGCTGCACCCGATGCTGGACCCCAAGGCCAAGCGCGTGGTCATCGCCAAGGGGCTGCCGGCATCGCCGGGGGCGGCCTCGGGCCGGATCGTGTTCACCGCCGACGCGGCCGAAGCCGCCGCCCACCGGGGCGAGGCGGTGATCCTGTGCCGGGTCGAGACCAGCCCGGAGGACATCCACGGCATGCACGCCGCCAAGGGCATCCTGACCACCCGTGGCGGCATGACCAGCCACGCGGCGGTGGTGGCCCGTGGCATGGGCCGTCCCTGCGTGTCGGGTGCCGGTGAGATCCGCATCGACAGCAAGGCGGGCACGCTGACCGTGGGTCCGGTGACCGCCAAGGCGGGCGACATCCTGACCATCGACGGTTCCACCGGCGAGGTGATGCTGGGCGAAATTCCGACCATCCAGCCGGAGCTGTCGGGCGACTTCGCGGTGCTCATGGGGTGGGCCGACCGGTTCCGCCGCCTGAAGGTCCGCACCAACGCCGAAACCCCGCTGGATGCCCGGACCGCCCGCCGGTTCGGGGCGGAGGGCATCGGCCTGTGCCGCACCGAGCACATGTTCTTCGAGGCCGACCGCATCGTCGCCATGCGCGAGATGATCGTCGCCGAGACCGAGACGGCGCGCCGTGCGGCCCTGGCGAAGATCGAACCCATGCAGCGCAAGGATTTCGCCGAGCTGTTCCAGATCATGCAGGGGCTGCCGGTGACCATCCGCCTGCTGGACCCGCCGCTGCACGAGTTCCTGCCCCACACCGACGCCGAGATCGCCGAGGTGGCCAAGGGGGCCGGCGTGGAGGTCGCCCATGTGAAGCACCGTGCGGCGCAGCTGCACGAGGCCAATCCGATGCTCGGCCACCGCGGCGTGCGCCTCGGCATCTCGTATCCCGAAATCTACGAGATGCAGGCCCGCGCCATCTTCGACGGTGCCCTCGACGCGATGGAGAAGACGGGCGAGGCCGTGCTGGTGGAAGTGATGATCCCGCTGGTCGGCACCGCCAAGGAACTGGATCTGATGAAGGCCGTCGTGGACAAGGCCGCCCAGGAGGTCTTCGGTCGCCGCGGCCGGTCGATCGCCTATCTGGTCGGCACCATGATTGAGTTGCCCCGCGCCGCGCTGCGCGCGGGCGAGATCGCCGGTACGGCCGAATTCTTCAGCTTCGGCACCAACGACTTGACCCAGACCACGCTGGGCATCAGCCGCGACGACGCGGCCTCGTTCCTGCCGGCCTACCAGCGGGCGGGCATCTTCGAACGCGACCCGTTCGCCAGCCTGGACCAGGAAGGCGTGGGCGAGCTGATCCGCATCGCGGTGGAGCGGGGCCGCTGCACGCGGGACGGCATCAAGCTCGGCATCTGCGGCGAGCATGGCGGCGACCCGTCCTCCGTCGCCTTCTGCGAAGCGGCGGGTCTGGACTATGTCAGCTGCTCGCCGTACCGCGTGCCGATCGCGCGTCTGGCCGCCGCCCAGGCGGCCCTGTCCGGCCAGACCGCGGCCCGGGATTGAAATCTCCCGCCAGCCGTGTGGAATAGGCCCGTCCCCTCCCGCGCTTGACGCGGGAGGGGACGGGCCCCCTCCGGCAGGTGGGCTGTTGCCGGAACCGATCGGAAGCGTCCATGTGCGGCATTGCGGGGTTTTTCGATTTTTCGGGCCGGACGCCGGATCCCGCCGCCGTCGCATGCACCATGGCGGATGCCGTCGCCCACCGGGGCCCGGATGATGCGGGTACCTGGGGCGACCCGGCCGTGGGCATCGGTTTCGGCCACCGTCGGCTGGCAATCGTGGATCTGTCGCCCGGCGGCGCGCAACCCATGGCGTCGAACGATGGCCGCTACGTCCTGACCTACAACGGCGAAATCTACAACTTTGCCGAGATCCGGGACGAGTTGGCCGCCACGGGCGTGGCGTTCCGCAGCAAGTCGGATACCGAGGTGCTGCTGGAGGCCTGCGCCCGTTGGGGCGCGGCCGAGGCCGCGCGGCGGGCCAACGGCATCTTCGCCTTCGCCCTGTGGGACCGGCTGGAGCGGCGGCTTTGGCTGGCGCGCGACCACATGGGCGTCAAGCCGCTGTTCTGGGGTTTGAACGGCGGCGTCCTGCTGTTCGGATCGGAACTGAAGGCCCTGGCCGCCCATCCCGCCTGGACGGCGGAGGTGAACCCCGCGGCGGTGGCCGCCTTCCTGCGCTACGGCTATGTGCCGGCGCCGGCCAGCATCTGGAAGGGGGTCCACAAGCTGGAGCCCGGCTGCCTGCTTTCGGTCGCCGCGGGCGAGGCGCCCCGGATCGGGCGGTTCTGGGATCTGCCCGCCGTCGCCGCGGCAGGGCAGGCCGATCGGCTGGACCTGTCCGACGAGGAGGCCGCGGACCGGCTGGATGCGCTGTTGCGACAAGCCGTGTCGCGGCAGATGCTGTCCGATGTGCCGTTGGGGGCCTTCCTGTCCGGCGGCATCGATTCCTCGACCGTCGTTGCCTTGATGCAGGCGCAGAGCCCGCGCCCGGTGCGGACCTTCACCGTCGGGTTCGATGCCGCAGGCTACGACGAGGCGAAGGACGCCGCCGCGGTGGCCCGGCACCTGGGCACCGATCACACCGAAATGTACGTCGGCGAGGCCGAGGCCCTGGATGTGGTCCCGCGGCTGCCGGACATGTACGACGAGCCCTTCGCCGACAGCTCCCAGATCCCCACGCATCTGGTGTCGGCACTGGCCCGCCGGCATGTGACCGTGGCCCTGTCCGGCGACGGCGGGGACGAGCTGTTCGCCGGTTACAACCGTTACGCCTGGGCCGAGCGGGTGTGGTCGGTGGCCCGCCGGCTGCCGCCCGGTGCCGGGCCGGTGCTGGGGGGCGCCGTGCGCGCCGTTCCGCCGGGCATGTGGGACCGCCTGGGACCGGGCGTGGCGCGGGCAGGGGACAAGCTGCACAAGGCCGCGGGTCTGCTGTCCGCCGGCTCGCGCGAGGAGATCTACCGGCGTCTGGTCGCGCAATGGGATGGCCCGTTGCCGGTGCGCGGCGGGTTCGGCGAGGTGCCGTCCCGGCTGGATGATCCGGCCCTGGCCGCGGCGACGCCGGATTTCCTGCGCTGGATGCAGCTTGCCGATGCGCTGACTTATCTGCCCGACGACGTGCTGGCCAAGGTCGACCGGGCCAGCATGGCCGTGGCCCTGGAAGCGCGGGTGCCGCTGCTCGATCCCGACGTCGTCGCCTTCGCGTGGCGCCTGCCGGTTGCGCAGACGTTGCGGGATGGCCGGACCAAATGGCTGCTGCGCCAAGTCCTGGGCCGGTACGTGCCCGCATCGCTGACCGACCGCCCGAAGATGGGCTTCGGCGTGCCGTTGGGGGATTGGCTCCGCGGTCCGCTGCGTGGCTGGGCCGAGGATCTGCTTTCACCGAACCGGCTTGCCGGCCAAGGCTTGCTGGACGCGGGGCTGGTGCGCCGGCATTGGGCGGAGCATGTGGCGGGCCGGCGGAACCGGGCCTACGGGCTTTGGTCCGTGCTGATGCTGCAAGCGTGGCTCGACCGGTGGGCCGGCGCATCGCCGGCCAGGGACGAGCCGGGGGCGGTGCGTGGTGCCGCCTAGAGCAAATTGCGCTCGGACGGAACCGCATCCCTCCGCACCGAAGGGGTGTTGATCCGCAGGATGGGAGGAACCTCCACGATGGATAGCCGCCCTCACCACGCGTGGTGCGGGAGAACTCGCCCCGCCGGGGTAGGTCTTGCGCCCGAATGACCGGGTGCATCGCCGATCGATGGCAAATAAAGTAGGGCCGGACCCGAGCCCCGGTCGAACCGTAGGCTGCATGGTTGCCCAGCATTAAGGCACGAGAGATGAGCGAGATACCGAGCAAGCTGCGCCCTGTGATCCTGTCCGGCGGCAGCGGGTCGCGGCTGTGGCCGATGTCGCGCGAGCTGCAGCCCAAGCAGCTGCTGGCGCTGGCCGGCGAGCGCACGCTGCTG
>DASQNC010000064.1 GCA_035645145.1 Azospirillaceae bacterium
GCATCGGCGGGGTCCGGGACCCGCATGAAAACCACCTTCGCCTTGGTCCGCACAAAGTCGAGCCAGTTATCCAGAATGGCTAACTGATCTGGCTTCCTCCTGCCGGCCGTGATGTTCTTTACATGTTCCGCTGCCAGATCCGCCGCTGTCCTGATCCCCGAAAATGTCCCGGCGTGATGGTATAGGATCGCGGCCCGAGAGAGGGGCCTGCGATGAAGAAGCGTTTCAGCGAGGAGCAGATCGTGGCTATCCTGCGGGAGGGCCAGGCGGGTCAGAAGACGGTGGAGCATCTGTGCCGGGCGCACAGGATCGCCCCCCCTACCTACTACGGCTGGAAGCGGAAGTACGGGTCCATGGCGGAGCCGGAGGTGAGGCGGCTGCGCGAGCTGGAGAAGGAGAATGGCCGGCTCAAGCGGCTGCTGGCCGAGCGGGACCTGGAGCTGGACGTGGTGAAGGAGTTTCTCGAAAAAAAGTAGGCGACGTGGCGGGGCGGCGGGCGTTCGTGGCCTTTGCCCGGGCGCGGGAGGTCCCGACGAGCCGGGCCTGCGAGCTGGTGAAGGTGAGCCGCAGGCGGCTGTCGTACGCGAGCCGGAAGGACGACCGGGCACTGGTGGCGGAGCTGAAGGAGCTGGCGGCGGCGCACCCGCGGTACGGGTCCCGGCGGCTGTGCGTGCTGCTGCGGCGGGAGCGCGGGCGGGCGGTGAACCTCAAGAAGGTCCGCCGGCTGTGCCGCGAGCACGGGCTGCTGCTGAGGCAGAGGCGTCGGAGGAAGCGCCGGGGCACGGGTACGGGCACGCCGTGTCGGGCCGAGCGCCCCGGCCACGTGTGGGCGTACGACTTTGTGGAGGACCGGACGGAGGCCGGGAGGAAGCTGCGGGTGCTGACGATCGCTGACGAGTTCACGCGGGAGTGCGTGGCGGTGGAGGTGGAGTACCGGATGACCGCCAGGTACGTGGCCGACACGCTGCTGCGGCTGTTCGCCGAGCGGGGGGCGCCGCGGTTCGTCCGGTCGGACAACGGGCCGGAGTTCGTGGCCCACCACCTGATGCGGGTGCTGGCCGGCAGCGGCGTGGAGGCGAGGCACATCGAGCCGGGCAGCCCGTGGCAGAACGGGCGGAACGAGCGGTTCAACGGGACGCTCCGCGACGAGTGCCTAAACCTGGAGACGTTCCACAACCGCGACCACGCCCGGGCGCTGATCAAGCTGTTCGCCAGGAGCTACAACGAGCGGCGGCCGCACAGCAGCCTGGGCTACCTGACGCCGAGGGCGTTCGCCGAGAGGTGGAGATCGGATCAGGCGGCCGGGGCGTTCCCGGCCCCGACGAGGTGACGGTCAGGCCGCGAGACTATGCGTCCGACCTGGGACACGAATGGGGTCTGGACACCCCAACGTGTCGATCCGCCCGCCGTGCGTCTTCCCAGTCTTATACTCGGTTCCCAGAAAGCGGACGCCGAGGAAGGCGTCGAGGTGTTTCTCGATCAATAGCTGAAGGGACTTCTCCACGGCGACTGATTGACCTTCGAGTTCGGTCACCATCGCACCGTTCAGCTTGAACAGCTTGATGTCTGCCATCGCCAGTTCCTCAGGCCCGTGCGGCCATGAACTTGATGCCGATCTGCTCTCGCGCCCACTTCATCGCTG
>DASQNC010000065.1 GCA_035645145.1 Azospirillaceae bacterium
GCTGCGCCGGGCCGGTGACGCTCCGTCCGCTGCGCTCCCGGAGCTGCGGGGGCTGCGCCCCCGCGAGGTGGTCTCCGCTGCGCTCCGCCCACCCGGCCGGTCCCGCTGCGCGGGCCGGCCAACGGGCCTGCGGCCCGGGCAGCAAGAAGAGAGGGGCGCGGTTCGTTGTTCTCAGGAGAGACCGCCGCATACAGGGCCTCGGCGTGGACCGCGTCCCCACTGGCTGCGGGCCCCCGCGTATGGCGGTACCGGAGATCGTTGCCTCGGTGGCGCAGCACTTGGACCGGCGGTCGTTCGGCAAGGAAGCTCGGCGCGGGAGCGGGCTCCATAAGTCTGAGCCCTTGTGCCACTGCGCAACTGGCTTGGCTGGCCGGGGTGGTCAGGCGGACGAGCGGCCGGTGATGCCTGGCAGGGGCGTTGTCCTGATCCGGCGGTAGGTCCTGAAGCCGTACATGGTCAGCGCTGCCCAGATGACGGTACTGGCCATAGGCCACCACAGGTCCCGACCCTGCTCGCCCTGGATGAGATTGACGGTCGCGTTCACCGCCCAGCTGACCGCGAGAACAAGTGCCGCCCACCTGGCCCATCGCCACATTCGCATCGTTCCGCGGGCGCGGGTTTCCTGTGAGTTCCGATCACCCTGTCGAAGTCGTGTGCCATCCATACCTACTCGCCTACCCTCTGGCCGCTCCTTGCTTCCCCGCCCTTGGGAGAGGGCCGGAAGGGGACGGTCTCGCGGTGCATCAGGCGTGCGCGTGGCGTGTTGCAGTCGCCTTCCGTGGTGCGGCGTGGTGCGCGGGACGTCGCTCGCCTGCGGCCTGGAGGCGCTGCAGCCACAGGGAGGCTGTGAGCAGGAGGCCGCTGAAGACGGCCAGGAGGAGGGCGGACACCCACATCTGTCGGCTGCCGGGCAAGTACCAGGCGGTGAAGGCGGTCAATACCGTCCACAGCAGGACGCCACCTGCGTAGAAGGTGCGGACCCGGCGCAGCTGCCGCACGGCCCGCAAGGACTTAACGCTATCAGTTGTGGATGCCATGCCGGCCCGTGTACCCCAGTGCACGCTGTTCAACGTCGCGGGTTGATCGGGTTCGTTCTCCGGTTGCTTCTCATGCTTATTGCTGGGTGCGTTCTTCGAAGTCGCGGCGCACTGTTGCACCTTGGTCCTCGACCAGACCTGCCGCGTCGGGGAGGTCCAGGACGGCGCCGCAGTGGTTGCACAGTTTTCCGTCCTCGGCCGGTGTGCCGCATGCCTTGCAGAACCGGTTGCCCTCGCTGTTCTCAGTGGTGCTCGTCATGACTCTCTCCTGCAGGGTGGACAGTGATGAGCAGGGAGTACCCCTGGTGTCGGTGATGAATCTCTGCATACGCTCTGTTTCATTTTTATTGTGCGATAGGGTCTGGAGTTAGATGGCTCCAGCGTTTGCGAGTTCCGTGGCCCCGCTTGAGGGTGGTCATCTGCGCCCAGCATCGGGTTAGGTCGCGGTTTCGCGGTGCAGGCGCTGAGGAGCTGGATCTCCTTCTGATGTGGCCCGTTGGTTGCTTTGTGGTGTGGGCGGGCTGTCGTCCGGCTGCGGGAGAGGTTGGACTGGGATGACGGTGAAGGAGCTCCGTCCTCATCAGCGGGAAGCCGTGGACGCGGTACTGCGGGCGCTCGAATTTCCTGCAAGATCTACTGTGCCGAAGCGGGGGCTGCGCACTCAGGTGATCATGGCGACCGGCTCGGGCAAGACCCTGGTCGCCGCGCGGAGCGCCGAGGAGCTTGGTGCGGACCGTGTGCTGGTCCTCGTGCCGTCCCTGGACCTGCTCGCGCAGACCGAGGCCGCGTGGCGCGCGGGAGGCCGCACCGGGCCGATGATCGGGGTCTCGTCCCTGCGGGGCGAGGAGGCGTCCTTCCCGAACACCACGGACGTGGGCGAGCTGGTCGACTGGGTGCGGCCGCTCGACAAGGTCACCGTCTTTGCCACGTACGCCTCGCTCGGGCTCGGCACGCTGGAGCGCGCGCACGCCGCCGGCCTTCCGGTGTGGTCGCTGATCGTCGTGGACGAGGCGCACCGGACGTCGGGTCGGATCGGCAGGCCGTGGGCGGTCGTCCACGACAACACCCGCATCCCCGCCCTGCGCCGCCTGTACATGACCGCCACCCCGCGGCTGTGGCAGCCGGACGAGGACTCCGGGCCGGGTGTGCCGGGCGAACTGGTCGCGTCGATGGAGGACGACCCGGCTTCGCCGTTCGGCACCAGGTGTTTCACCCTGACGCTCTCGGACGCCGTGGACAGGGGCATCTGTGCCCCCTACCAGGTGGTGTGCGTAGACATCACCGACACCCAGCTCCAAGCCGCCCAGCTTCTGGGCAAGGACGCACGATCCGAGCAGGTGCGCGGGGCCCGGCTCGCCGCGCTCCAGACCGCGCTGGTGAAAGCCTCAGCCGAGGAAGGTTTCCGCAGGACGCTCGTCTTCCACCACGTCGTCAGGGAAGCCGAGGCCTTCGCGGCCGGTCTTCCCGACGTCGCCGAGCGATTGCACGCGGCGGACCCCGCGCTGTACCCGCGCACCATCTGGGCTAGCTGGCTGTGCGGGGACCACAAGCCGGTCCACCGGCGTCGGGTCCTTGACGAGTTCTCCCGAGGGATCGCTGCTGACGGCACGGTCGTGGAGAAGACGTTCCTCGGCTCCGTTCGCGTGCTCGGCGAGGGGGTCGACACCCGCGAATGCGACTCTGTTTACTTCGCGGATGTCCGCGGCTCCATGCCCGACCTCGTCCAGGCCGTCGGCCGCGCCCTACGCATCCGCCCCGGTGAGGGCAAGGTCGCCTCACTCGTCGTGCCGGTCCTGCTCGGGCCCGGGGAAACGGCGGACAACATGCTCACCAGCAGGGCGTTCGCTGGCCTGGCCAGGCTCTTGGAAGCTCTCCGCGCGCACGACGCCCGCGTCGTGGAGGCACTGGCCGAGCCCCAAGCGCGCAGCCGTGTCAGAGGCGTACAGAGCCGCTCATGGGGCGAGGAAAGCGAGGCTGCCGAGGGTGACCGAAGCAACCGGCTGTCGGTGCCGGCCCGGGAGCTACTGAAGTTCAGCACGCCTCGTGACCCTGCGCAGCTGGCGGCGTTCATCAACCTGCGCGTGCTCGACCCTGAGCACCAGCGCTGGCGGCGCGGCATCGAAGCCGCCACCCTGTACCAACGGCTCCACGGGGACCTGAAGGTGCCGTTCACGTACCGCGTGCACGGACGCGACGGCCAGGAGGCGAAAGCCGAGGGGTGGCCGGCCGCGCTCACCGGTTTTCCGCTTGGGCAGTGGATCGCCGACGCTCGCCGGTTCTACGCCCGCGGCGACATGGACGCCGACCGCATTACGCAGCTGGAGAAGCTTGGCATGGTCTGGTCGCATTTCGACGTCGCATGGGAGGAGGGCCTGGCCGCCGCGCGTGGGTGGGCGGCCGAGGCCGGCCACCTCCTGGCTCCGCTGAATGCCACCTACCAGGGGTACCGGGTGGGCATCTGGTTGAAGAACGCGCGGGCCGCGGCCCGGAGGGCTGCTGAGATCGAGCAGCGGCGTGCCCAGGGGCTGCCCGTAGGGTCGGTGACCGGCGCGCTGTCGCACGAGCGGCGCGAGCAGCTGGAGGACATCGACCCGTCGTGGTGCCCGGCCTGGCCCGTGGAGTGGCAGCGCGCCTTCCACCTCACCCGACAGCACCTGGAACAGGGCGGCGAGCTGCCCGTGTCGCCGGGCGAGGTCGTCCACCAAGGCGAGGACCTTGGCCGGTGGGTGCGCTCGGTCCGCCTCGGCTGGGACAACCTCACCACCGTGCAGCAGTGGATGTGCGAACACATCCTCGGCATCCAGCCCGCCACCGACGACGAGAAACCGAAGCCACGCCGGACCCAAGCCGACAAATGGGCCATGAACCTGGCGGCCGCCCGGCAGTACTACCAGCGCGAAGGACACCTGCAGGTGCCCAGGAAACACGTCGAGACCATCGTCCTCGGCGGCGAGGGAGACGACAGCAGCGGCCAGGACCAGGAACAGCAGATCAAGCTAGGGGCCTGGGTCAGCAATCAACGCAGCAGGGCAGCAACGCTGTCCCCCGAGCGGAACGAGCAACTATCCGCCATCGGCATGCGATGGGCCTGACCGTGAGCAGGACCGGCCGCCCCCGCTGCTAGCTCGGACCTGCTGCACGCGTGTGCCGACCGTATCGTGGAGCGTTCATTTTGCGTATCAAGTGCGTACGGATGGCATTGGGGCAGCAGGGCGCCCATTTTCCCCTCCCGCCCGCCTACTGGCTCATGGCTCCCGGGGTTACCGCAGCCGGGCCGGGAACCTGTCCTGCCCGGCTACCAGGGCCCATTCTGTGCAGGTGGCCTACGAGGCTGGCGGATGCGGGGCAGTGAGATACGGGGCGAGTTGGGCTTCAAGGTCTGCGGTGCGTTTGTCGAGGAAGCGGTTGTTCTGGCGGGCACTGGCCAGCCTCTCTTGCGCGTGCTGCTTGTCCTGGGTGAGCTGTCGTACTTGCTGCTTCAGGGTGGTGTTCTCGGTGACGATTCGCTGAAGTGACCCTTCAGGGAGATCGTGCTCGAGGTCTCGGATCTTGCCGAGGAGTTCTGCGATGTGGGTGCGCTGGGTGCGGATCTCGCGCTGGGCTTGGGCGAGTGCCTCTTCGGCGTTAAGGGCTCGTTCTCTCCAGGCTGGCTGAGTGCGGCTGCGGCCGTTGGCGGACGCGCCGGGATGGGATGTGCTTGGGCGGGTGGCCTGTTCGATAAGGGCTTTGGCCTGCTGGTTTTGATAGAGGAAGGTGCGTGAGACGCGGGCGGTACGGGCAAGGGCTGTGACGGTGACAGGCGTATGGTCGCGCGCTGCGGCCGCCAGGGCGGTCTGCAGGCGTTCGAGCATCTCCTGGGTGGCTTGGCGGCGGGCTCGGACGGCCGCGTCGGTGCGGGGGGTCATGGCTGTCCTGTGGCGTCGTCGGGGGCCTGCAGTGCGGCGAGGTCTCGGGCGCGGAAAGCGGTGCTCCAGGTGCGGTGGAAGTAGTCCTGGGGGCGCCGCAGGTCGAGGGTGAGGGCTTCGTCGAGGATGCCGAGGGCGGCAAGGGCCTGCTCGAGTCCTTTGATCGCCTGGGCGGTGGGTTCGAAGACGGTGTGGAGGTAGTCGGCGGTTGCGTCGTCTGGGGCGTTCTCGGCGATGGAGCGCCACTGTTCGGCTTTGCGCCGCCAGTAGAGGAGGTCTGCGCCGGAGAGGACGAAGTTGTCGCAGTTCTCGCAGTCGAGTTTCCAGGGGCAGGCTCCGCCGTCGACGACGGGTTGGTAGGTGCAGAATCCCCCGTCGGCGGGGGTGCTGCGTCGGGAGAGGTCCAGGGCCAGGGCGAGGGCGGTCTCACGGTCTATGGGGGTGGTATCGCCGGAGAGGAGTTCACCTGGGTTGGGGGCGCCGGGCCCGGCTACCCAGACAGTGTTCAGGACGTCTTCGAGGTCGCTGTTGGTGATCTTCACGTAGTGCTCGGCCATGCGCTCGGACAGCTGGCCGAGGTAGCGGCGGATGTGGGTGAGCGTGGCGCCGGCGCGCAGCAGATTCGTGGCCAGGGTGTGGCGTGCCTGGTGGGCGACGTACGCGCCGCCGAGGTCGAGACCGTCGATCCAGGTCTTGAAGCGCTGGTTGAAGTGTCCGTAGGAGATCGGCTGCCGGCCGTTGGGGTTGCGGATGCGGGAGGGGAACAGGGCCAGGCCGGGGCGTTCAGCGGCCGTGGGGACACGGCCGTAGCGTTTTTCGAAGAGCTGGAGTGTCATGGTGCGGCGGGCATCGAGGCGCTGGTAGACGGGCTCGGGGATGCGGATGCCCTCGTTGTAGTTGCCGACCTTGGTCTGGTCGTGCCACAGCATGGCCAGACCGCGGTAGCGGCCGATGCAGTCCAGTCGCAGTCCGACGACCTCGCTGCAGCGACGCCCGGTGGCGACGATGGTCTCCCAGATGTCCCGCAGGCCACGGTCGTTGAGGTCGAGTTCCTCCAGGCGCCGCAGGTTGGCCTCGTCCATCAGCGCGCGGGCGACGTCGTCGCTGAAGGGGTTGCGGGAACGCTGCTTGAGACCGGTTCCGCCGAAGGGGATGGCGGTCAGGAAGCCGGTGTCGATGCCGAGGCGTTCGGCGTGGCCGGCGGTGATGGCGCTGTAGAGCAGCTTGCGTGCCCCGTTGAAGACGAATTGGCAGCTCAGGGCAGTCACGGTGGGGGATCGTCCGTCGACCAGGACCATGCCCAGGGACGGCAGACCGTGGCGGGCGCGGTGGCGCTGGTCGGCGACGAACCGCTCGGCGTGCTCACGGCGCAGCACAGTGGGGTCATGGCCGGCGTCGGGGGCTTCAGCCTGGAGGAAGACGCCCAGCTCGACGGCGGCACGGCGCATCTGGTCAAAGGGGCCTCGGGTGCGGGGGCACTGCGGGGAACGGAGCCACTCGGCGAGATGGTCCCAGAGCAGATCGCGCAGCCACCGCTGGGAAACGGCGGTGATGTCGAAGTTGCTCTGGGCGTTCTTGAAGCGCCGTCCGAAGTGATCGGTCTCCAGGAAGCCGGCGTCCTTGGTGTCCGAGGGGCTGTAGTAGACGCAGCGCAGGCCGTTGATGATCTCCCGGATGATCTTGCGGACTTCGGAGTCCATCTGCTTGCGGGTCAGGTCTTTGCAGTCCGCGTCGTGCAGGTCCATCAGGGACGTGATGCTGCCCCGCCCGCAGTATCTGACGAGATTCCTGATGCCGTTGGTGGTCCACTCGGAGTGCTGTGCGGACTGGGCATGGGCGTGCAGGCCCCACTGAATCTCGGCCCGCAATAGCGCGGGCAGGCAGTGAAGGTTGACCAGCCCTGGTTGCGTGACCGGCTCCGCAGTCGCGCACCAGGCGCGGAATGCCTTCTCGTCGCCGTAAGTCACCGGGAGCGGCTGGCCGTCCTTGAGAGGGCCGCGTGAGTTCTGCGACCGGGCTCCTCCAGGACGGCTGTCGATCTTGTACCGGTTCAGGTGTTGGAGACACAGGCCCAGTGAGGTGCAGGCCAGGAAGGGGCACCGTGCCTGGCACGAGCCGTAGCCGGGCAGTGGGTGCTGGGTGCGGGCCCATTGCTCGAACTGGTCTCGGTCCATGTCGGCGGCCTCGCCGTACTGCCACCTGGTCTGGTGTTGCTGGCACAGCCTGGTGGTGGGACTGATCGCCGGGCGGTCGGGGCAGATCAGGCACCGGCCGTAGTCCACTCCCCGCGCGGCGGGCAAGGCGGTGGCCGCGTCCATGAAGGCGCGCTTGGTCTGCCCCGTCCGCTCGGCCTGCTCCCACTCCAGGTTGTGCGTGTTGCACAGGTTGTGGCTGACGCGGCGGATGCGCAGGCAGCCGTCAACGGCGCACTGCCAGGCGTAGACCGGGTGGTGAGGCGGGATGAAGATCAGCGTGTCGCGAAAGAGCGGGTCGAATGCGGGGGCCTCGATGAGGGCTGTGAGCAGTTCGAGCCGGTCGCGGCCGATGCGGGTGGTGTCGATGCGGCCGGGCAGCAGCGTCAGCGGGATCACGGCCGTGTCCCCCACACCTGCTCCAGCGCCGCGGTGAAGACCGGGTCGTGGACGTCCACGTGGCCGTAGACCTGCTCGACGGTCGCGGCCGAGGCCCAGCCACCGGCCTCCCGCGCGATCACCGCGTTGCCCCGTGCGGCGTCCAGCACCGCGGTGGCGAAGCTGTGCCGAAAGGCGTGCGGGACCACCCGGCCGATCTGACCACGGGCTGCGGCCCGGCGCAGCATGCCGCGGGCCGCGGCGGTGGTCCACGGCTGGCCTCGGGAGGGGCCGTGCAGGCTGACCAGGAGCATGCCGTGAGCGCTCTGGGCAGGGTACTGGGTGGTGATGTACTCGAAGTAGGTGTGGATCATCGCCGGACTCACCCTGCGCACCGTGCCGCCGCACACAGTTCCGTCCTGCGACGTCCAGGGTGTCTTGGTCTTCACCCGGGCCCGGTTGGTGTTGTCCTCGCGGTGGCAGATGTGCACGTGCGGCCCCCGGCACTGACCGCACGCCGCCTGCCCGCGCAGGTGCAGGTCGACCAGGCGCAGCCCGCACAGCTCACCGATCCGGAAACCGCCGTCGGCCAGCCACGTGACCACCATCCGGTCCCGCGCGCACGAGGCCGCCCCCAGCAACAGATCCCGAGCGCCCTCGGGCAGCATCTTCGGATGCCGGCGCACCCGCTCCGCGGGAGCCAGAGGGTTCGCGGGCATGCTGTGCAGGACGTGCCCGAGCATCGCCCGACGGCGGTCCGCCCGCGTCGGCAGCCGCGTCACACGCAGCGCCTCCGCCAGCGACGGGTTCACGCCGCGGGTGCCCAGGTGGAGGTAGAAGCCCTTCAGGCAGGCCGCCGCGGTCTTCAACGCGCTGTGTCCGTACGGGCGTTTCCCCTCCCGCCACGGCAGCCCGAACGGCCCGGGATAGTCCGCTCCGAGGGCCGCCATGTAGTGCCGCAAATCCTCAAGCGACACCGACCCCGTGTCCAAGCCCGCGAACCGCAACCACCGCAGATGATCCACCAGCACATACGCGTACGTCCGGTCCGTACCCGCGGCGCAGGCGCGCAGGAACCCGTCCGCCTCCGCCACCACCGAGCAGTCCGCATCCACGACCGTGTAAGACACCCGCCCGCCCCCGCGGACGATCTCCTGCACCCGTAACTCGCCCACCACAAGCCGCCCACCCACCCGCGCGCCACCCCCTTCGAACCGGGAACCGCCCCGGTGGCGGCACCCTGGCCCCGAGCCCACACCCCTCCCCCACGGCCATGGACCACTCCACGCGAACGTC
>DASQNC010000066.1 GCA_035645145.1 Azospirillaceae bacterium
ACCATGCTGCTGACCGACCGCAACTTCGGCACCCACTTCTTCGACCCGGCCGGCGGCGGCGACCCGGTGCTGTTCCAGCACCTGTTCTGGTTCTTCGGCCACCCCGAAGTCTACATCATGATCCTGCCGGCCTTCGGCATCATCAGTCAGGTTATCTCGACCTTCTCGCGCAAGCCGGTGTTCGGCTACCTGGGCATGGCCTACGCCATCGTCGCGATCGGGGTCATCGGCTTCATCGTGTGGGCGCACCACATGTTCACGGTCGGCCTGGACGTGGACACCCGGGCCTACTTCACCGCGGCGACGATGATCATCGCGGTGCCCACGGGCGTGAAGATCTTCAGCTGGATCGCCACCATGTGGGGCGGAAGCCTGCGGTTCACGACGCCGATGCTGTTCGCCATCGCCTTCATCTTCCTGTTCACCGTGGGCGGCGTGTCCGGCGTGGTCCTGGCGAACGGATCCATCGACATGACGCTGCACGACACCTACTACGTGGTCGCCCACTTCCACTACGTGCTCAGCGTCGGTGCGGTGTTCGGCATCTTCGCCGGCTTCTACTACTGGATCGGCAAGATGTCGGGCCGCCAGTATCCGGAGACTTTGGGCAAGCTCCACTTCTGGCTCCAGTTCATCGGCGCCAATCTCGCCTTCTTCCCGCAGCACTTCCTGGGCACCGCCGGCCAGCCGCGCCGCATGCCGGACTATCCGGACCCCCTGTCCGGGTGGAACGCCATCTCGTCCATCGGCGCCTATGTGAGCTTCGCGGGCGTCGTGGTGTTCCTGGTCGCGGCCGTCTACACGGTGTTCCGCGGCCAGCGGGTGGGCGCCAACTACTGGGGCGAGGGCGCGACGACGCTGGAGTGGACGCTGTCCTCGCCGCCGCCCTTCCACCAGTTCACACATCTGCCACACGTGAGGTAATCCGGCCGGTGGTAAAATCCCCACTACGAAGGGGGTACCATGGCGCACTACCACGAGATCTACGCGTTCCAGCAGGGCCGTTGGACGCTCGTCCAGGTCATGAACGCGAGCCGGGACGAGGTCGACGATCTTGTGGGCGACCTGTCCCGGCGTGGCGATGTGCTGGGTGTCCGGGTGCTTCGCGAGGAAGCCACCGGCAACGGAAAGGACCGGATGCGGATGATCCGGCGCGAGGACAAGGCGCCCGGATTGCCGGCCTTCGTGCTCGGGGCCGATGGAAAGCCCATGTACGGCGGTCGCGGGCGGCCCGAGGTCGAAACCCGCCGCACACGGCCGCGATCGAGCCGCACCGCCAGTCCGATGCCGGTCCGCCCGCCGGCCCGCAAACAGGTGTTCACACCGTCCGAGCTGGTGCTTGGCACTCTGACCGCAATCGCCGGCGGAACTTCGCTGATTGCATTGGAGCGGCTGGGAAGCGTCGCGCCCGAATGGGCCTCGACACTGGGCGTGGCGCGCTTCGCCATGCTTGCTTCGCTCATCGGGTTGGGCGGGGGTGCACTGGTCAGGCTGGTGCGCAGCGGTGCCTTGTTCGAGGAGGGAATGCCACGGCGGTCGATGCCGGCCGTGCGCACCGCGCCTGCCATGGCCGTGGCGGGCGGCACTCCGACGGGGTTTGGTGGCCCCGAACGCATCGATGCCAACGAGGATGTCCTGATCCGGCGCGCCATCGCGTTGGTGGAAACCGGGTTCCGGCGCATCCGGGACGAAATGGACGGGTTCGGTTGGTTCGGCTTCCGGCTGTTCATGGCCGGTATCGCCAGGGGGATGGCTCCGGCCGGCCCGCCGTCACGCCAGCAGCGATACTTGTGGCGCCTGTTGGAGCGTATCGGCGACGCACCGGCGCAAATCCAGGAATTCCTCGCACGCCGCAATGCCGCATTGCGGGTTCCGCGAAACGCCCAGATGGCCGATGCCGGCCAGCGTGCCTGGGAAAACGGTGATCCGGACGCGCTCGCCCGGGCCATGGACCGCTGGGCCCGCATGGGCGAAACCGGTGCCCCCGTCCATGGCGCGGTCGTCTGTCTGGTTCCCGTCCACATGGCCACCGGCCCGCGCACGGCCTTGCTGCGGCTGATCCCCGATCTCGCGTCCGCTCTCGGTGGCCAGCATGTGGGCACGGATCATGCGCATGCGGTCGTATTCCCGAACGCAGTCGGCGCGCTGCGATTCGCCGAGGAAATTCTGAAGGCGAACGCCGTCGGGCGGCCGCAGATCGGCATTGCCGCCGCCATCGACGCCGAGGCAGCGGCGGCCGAAGCACACACGTTGGCCACCCGGGCCGCTATCGGCGAGGTCCTGGTCTCGGGCACCGCCCGCGACCTGGCCGAACGGGCGGCGCGCTTTGCACCGCCCGACGCAACGGGCGTCGCGAAGCTGATCCGGAGCTGATGCGCACCTCCGCGTGGCTCCGCTGCTGCCCACCGGGCGCGACGGTTGGCGTGCGCGTGAAGGGATCGTGCCTTAGCCTGCGGGCGATGGAAACGGAGCCGCGCGGGACATCATGTTCGGGTGGACGCCGACCCTGGTCGCACTTGCGGCCGCGGTCTCAATCCTTGTTTTCGCGGAGCGGCGGGCCCGTCGTCCCTTCGATCCGCTCCGGCCAAGCCTGGTGCCTTGGAACCTCGTGATCCTGGTGGCTGGCAGCGCCTGCGTGCTGTTGCTTGCCCACGTGGTTTCACTGGGCACCGGCACGCCCCTGGTCGGGCGTGGGGTGCCCTGACCCCAAGCCCCGCCCCCGGTGCCGCAACGGCCCGCCAGCGTCCGTGTTGAGTCCTGGAACCGGGATCGCGCCCGCGTTCGGACCACCGCGCAACAGCGCGAACGGAGGTCGAAACCATGCGGCGTCTCATCACAATTGCCCGTGTCGCCGCCTGCGCCATCGTCGTCCTCGCCACGGGACCGGCTCTGGCCCAATCGGGCCCCCCTGAATGGGAACGTCGGCAGGACGGGCCTCGCTGGGAACCCCCTTTTGAAACCTGGCGGGCCTTGCGGGATGGCTCGCGCCGGGTGTGGGAAGGCGTCAAACGGGACGCGGAGGAATTGTGGAACAGCCTTCCCCGCTACGACGCCCCGCGCATGACGCCAGACGGCGACATCATCATCCCACGGGCCAGTCCACGGCACCGGGCGCCTCCTGAAGGGCTGGCCGACACCTGAGGCTTGGCCCACCATTCCCGACGGACCGGGACCAAAGGGTTCGGCGCGTCAGGGATCCGCCGGGCCGGGATCCCGCGCCGATGAAGTGCGCCCCCACCGCTGCAGCAGCCGAAAGGACAAGGGCACCAACGCGATCACCAGGAAAATCCGGGCCATGTGGTGGGTCGAGACGAACGCGGGATCGAGACCCAGCGCCAGGGATACCAGGCTCATTTCGGCGAACCCGCCCGGCGCATAGGCCAGGACCAGCGAGGACACCGGCAGCCCGGTAAACCCGTGGAGGCCGGCGGCGAAAGCGACGGTGACGGCCAGCAGCAATGCCGTCAGGCCGATCGCAACGGCGAAGCTGCGCCCCAGGATTCGTATCGGAACGCCGACGAAGCGGGCCCCGATGGATGCGCCGATCACCACCATGGCCACCGCCACCACGACACCGGGTGGTTTGGATCCCGTCAGCCCGGCCAGATGGATCCCCGCCGATGCGATCATCGGACCGAACATCATGGGTGCCGGCATGCCCAATCGTCTGGCGGGCAGGACGCCCAGGGCGCAGGCCACCAGCATCAACGCATCCAGCCAGGGAAGATCGGCAAAGGCCGGGCCGACGCCACTCGGTGCGGCGGGCTGGTAGCCCGCAAAGGATTGGAACCAGAACGGGATCGCCATGACGACGATGGTGATCCGCAGGCTGTGGGCCAGCGAGATCAGCCGCTCGTCCCCGCCCAGGGCACGGCCGGCCATCACCATCTCGGAAAAGCCGCCCGGAGCCGCGGTGAAGAAGGCGGTCACCCGGTCGTAGCCGGCCACCCGTCGCAGATAGACCAGCCCCGCCGCCAGGGACGCGCCGATGTAGGCCACGAGCGCCGACAGCGTCACCACCCACTCGTCCAGGTGTCCAAGAATGGTGGGCGTGAAGGCGCTGCCCAGCATGACGCCCAGCACCATGATCATCAGCGTCCGCAGCCGCTTCGGCACATCCAACCGCACACCACCAATGGCCGCGGCCATGGTGAAGGCCAGCGAACCGATCATCCAGGCGAGCGGCAATTGGAGCCATGCGAAGACCGCACCGCCAATGCCACCGATGGCGAAGGCCTGCGCGATCGCGCGTCTCCGGGACCATTTGCCGGGAGGGGTGATGCCGGATGAGTTCACGCCAGGAAACGGCCGAGCCGGACGGCGGTCTGCCCGCGCTTCAGGCGTCGGGACGGCATGATCAGGACGCAATCATCGTATGGGGTGCGCACCTCGCACCCGCCGTCCCAGCCCAGCAACGTGCCCGCCCGGGGGATCACCTCCATGCCCGTGTAGTCCTCGACGAAATGGAAATCGTCCGTCTCGACGGTGATCGCGTCGGTCACGGCGACATCGCGCAGAGGGGCCTGCAGAAGAACATCCGAGGCCGGCATGCGGTGCTCGGCTGCGAAATCCGGGGTGACGATGCCGAAACGGATCAGGAAACGGAGCGTGGTTTCGACGGCGACGGTCGCCGCCGACTTCTCCCAATGCTGGCCGCACTCCACCAGGATGGCGGTGCGGGTCCCGTCCGGGTCGGCAAAGGGGCCGTGGTCGATCAGCCGCTTGCCAGACTGATGGCCCGCATCGCCGACGATCCAGCGGGGGAAACCGATGGCACGGGCCAGTGCTCGGCCGCGCGCCGTTGTTCCGCACAAGGTCAGCGGCGTGCTCTTGTTCTGCATGGAATGCAGATCAAGCAGCGCATCGGCCTGAAGGAACACCGGTAGCAGTTCACGGGCGCGGCGCGCCTCCGACGTGGCGCGGTCCGACCGCAGGATGTCGGGCGACCAGACGCGGTTCATGTCCTCGTCCAGGAAGCGCGACGTACCCGGTTTCGCCGGGTCGAAGGCCCTGTAGGCCGCGACATTCGCAAAAGCAAAGGTGAGCCGGCCGACCCGGGGCCGCACCCCCAAGCGGAACAGGTGATCCAATGCCACCGCACCGCACAGCTCATTCCCGTGCATCAGCGCGTTGACCACCACGTGTGGGCCGGCCTTGCCACTGTCCCAGGTGGTGACCCAGTCCACACCGGTGTTGCCGGCACGGTAGGGTGTGATGTCGGGTGCGCTCAACTCGACGGGATGCACGGGCTCGGACAACGATGGTCTCCAGACGTGCGGCGCTGCCTGTGCCGGAGTGGGGCGGAACGATGGATGGCGGGCACCCGAAACGCCACGCTAGGAGCGCGGCCCGTTCCCACCCCCGGAGCTTCGCCGCTCGGACTCTCCGTCCAGCCGGCGAATCCCCGGACCCCGCCTAACGCTTGTGGTTGCCCCTTTGATCCTTCGGCGCCGCTTCTTCAGAGCGGCTTCTTGAGCAGGTTCCCCAACTCGCCCGCCAAACCGCGGCGGAACGCCAGCACGCACACCACGAAGATGAGGCCTTGGGTGATGGTCACCCATTCGCCAAGGCTGGCCAGGTAGTTCTGCATGGTGACAATGACGGTCGCTCCCAACGCGGGACCAAACACCGTGCCCAGGCCACCGACCAGGGTCATCAGGACCACTTCACCCGACATGGACCAATGCACGTCGGTCAGCGAGGCGAGCTGGAACACGATCGCCTTCATACCGCCGGCCAGACCTGCCAGCGCCGCGGACAGGACGAACGCCAGCAGCTTGTAATGCTCCGGCCGGTAGCCCAACGAGGTGGTGCGGGCCTCGTTCTCGCGGATCGCCTTCAGAACCTGCCCGAATGGGGAATGGATGATGCGGTAGATGAAAAGGAAGGTGCCCAGGAACACCGCCAGCACGAAGAAGTACATGGCGAGGTCGTTGCGGAGGTCGATGAAACCCAGCAGACGCCCGCGCGGCACCGCCTGGATGCCGTCCTCGCCGCCGGTGAACGGGGCCTGGAGGCAGAAGAAGAAGACCATCTGCGCAAGGGCCAGGGTGATCATCGAGAAGTAGATGCCCTGGCGCCGGATCGCCAGCCAGCCGAACGCCAAGCCCAGCAATCCCGCGACCGCGGTCCCGCCCAGGATGGCGAGTTCGGTCGGCAAACCCCAAGCCTTGGCGGTGTACGCCGAGATGTAGCTGCCCATACCGAAATAGGCGGCGTGCCCGAACGACAGCAGTCCGGCGTATCCGATGAGCAGGTTGAAGGCCAATGCGAACAGTGCGAAGCACAGGATCTTCATCAGGTAGACGGGATACAGCACGAACGGTGCCGCCAGCAGCAACGCGGCCATGATGGCGAAGGCAACGACCTGATGCGGTGGGACGCCCTCGCGGGTGGCGCGGCGGATCTCGCCTGCGGTGATGGTGGCCATGGGCTTACGCGGTCCTTCCGAATAGGCCGGCGGGCTTGATGAGCAAAACGATTGCCATGATGACGAAGATCACGGTTGCCGAGGCTTCGGGGTAGAAGACCTTGGTCAGACCCTCGACCAGACCCAGGCCGAAGCCGGTGAGGACCGCACCCCGGATGGATCCCATGCCGCCGATCACGACCACGGCGAAGACCACGATGATCAGGTCGGCGCCCATGTTGGGGTTGACCGAGTAGATGGGCGCGGCCAGCACGCCGGCAATCCCGGCAAGTCCGACGCCGAGGCCGTAGGTCAGCGTGATCATGCGCGGGACGTTGATGCCGAACGCTTGGACCAGGGCAGGGTTTTCGGTCGCGGCGCGCAGATAAGCCCCCAGTTTCGTCCGTTCGATGACGTACCAGGTGGCGAAGCAGATCACGATCGATGCCACGACCACCCAGCCCCGATAGTTGGGCAGGAACATGAAACCCAGGTTCTGGCCGCCACGCAGCTCGGCCGGAATGGTGTAGGGCAGGCCGGAGGCGCCGAACCGCTGGCGGAACAGGCCCTGGATGATCAGCGCCAACCCGAAGGTGAGCAGAAGCCCGTACAAGTGGTCCAACTTGTACAGGCGCTTCAGCATCGTGCGCTCGATCAGCATGCCCACCGCCGCGACCGCGAGTGGCGCGACGATCAGGGCCGGCCAGTAGCCGATCCCCGCATAGTTCAGCAGGATCCAGGCGACGAACGCCCCCATCATGTACTGGGCGCCGTGGGCGAAATTGATGATGTTGAGCATGCCGAAGATGACCGCGAGGCCAAGGCTCAACATCGCGTAGAAGGCGCCGTTGATCAGGCCCAGCAGCAGCTGGCCGAACAGGGCGGCGGAAGGCACTCCGAAGATCGTGAACATCGGCGGTGGACCGGCTCCGGCAGTCGTGCCGCCCGGGCAGGGATATCAATCCCCCACCCGGGCGCGCTATGGATCAGGATTTCACCAGCGGGCAGCCGCCGTCCTTCATGGGACGGAAGGCCTCGGCCGTCGGGATCTCCTTGACCAACTTGTAGTAGTCCCAGGCGCCCTTGGATTCGGACGGCTTCTTCACCTCGAACAGGTACATCGGGTGGACCTTGCGGCCGTCCTGGCGGATTTCACCCTTTCCGAACAGCGGGTCGTCGGTCGGCATGGCCTTCATCTCGGCCACGACCTTCGCACCGTCCGCCGTGCTGCGCGTCTTCTCGACGGCTTTCAGGTAGTGCAGCGCGCCCGCGTACACCCCCGCATGAACCATGGTCGGCATCATGCCGCGGTTGCGTTCGGCGAAGCGCTTGGAGAAGGCGCGGGTCTGGTCGTTCTGATCCCAATAGAAGGATTCGGTGAGGGCCAGCCCCTGCGCCGTCTGCAGGCCGAGCGAATGGATGTCGGTGATGAAGACCAGAAGCCCGGCCAGTTTCTGGCCGCCCTGGACGATGCCGAACTCGGCCGCCTGCTTGATGGAGTTGATGGTGTCGCCGCCGGCGTTCGCCAAGCCGATCACCTTCGCCTTCGACGCCTGGGCCTGCAGCAGGAAGGACGAGAAGTCACTGCTGGGGAAGGGCGTGCGCACCCCGCCGAGGACCTTGCCGCCGCCCTGTTGGATGAAGGTGGTCGTATCGCGCTCCAGCGCATGGCCGAAGGCGTAATCCGCGGTCAGGAAGAACCAGGTGTCGCCGCCGGCCTGCACCATGGCCTTGCCGGTGCCGTTGCCGAGCGCCCACGTGTCGTAGGTCCAGTGCACGGTGTTCGGCGAGCACTGGGTACCCGTCAGGTCGGACGTGGCCGCACCGGAGTTGACGAACACCTTGTTGCGCTCGCGAGCGATCTGGTTGATCGCCAGTGCCACCGACGAGGTCGGCACGTCGAGGATGACATCCACGTTGTCGCGGTCGAACCATTGGCGGGCGACGTTGGAGCCGACGTCCGGCTTGTTCTGGTGGTCGGCGGCGACGACCTCGGCCTTGATGCCCTTTTCGCCGGCCTTGAAGTCCTCAATGGCCATCTGGGCCGCGATCACGGAGCCCTGGCCCGACACGTCGGCGTAGACGCCGGACATGTCGTTCATGACACCCAACCGCACGGTGAGCGGCTGGTTCTGGGCGACTGCGGCGCCGGTCGCCATCACCAGCGCGGCCGAGGCAAGAAGAAGTCTCTTCAGCATGTGTCCTCCCGTTCGTTTTCTTTTTCACCCCGGCCGCGGCATTCGGCGGCGGCCGTGATCAGACGCCCAGGTATTCGTGCAGGGCGTCCATCCGCTGATCCAATTCGTCGTTCCGGATCATGTCCACGATCCGGCCGTGCTCGACCACGTAGTGCCGGTCGGCCACCGTCGAGGCGAAACGGAAGTTCTGTTCCACCAGCAGGATGGTGAACCCCTCGCGCTTCAAGCGGCGGATGGTGTTGCCGATCTGCTGCACGATGACGGGGGCCAGGCCCTCGGTCGGCTCGTCCAGCAGAAGCATCTTGGCGCCGGTGCGCAGGATCCGGGCGATCGCCAGCATCTGCTGTTCGCCACCCGACAGTTTCGTGCCCTGGCTCCTCCTCCGTTCCTTCAGATTCGGGAACAGATCGAAGATCGTCTCCAGATCCAGGCCACCCGGTGCGATCACCGGCGGCAAGGTCAGGTTCTCCTCCACGTTCAGGCTGGCAAAGATCCCCCGCTCCTCCGGGCAGAAGGCGATGCCCAGTTTGGCGATCCGGTTGGAGGGCAGGGTGGCGATCTCCTGCCCGTTGAAGCTGATCGATCCCTGCCGCTTGGGGATCATGCCCATGATGGACTTCATGGTCGTGGTTTTGCCCGCGCCGTTGCGGCCGAGCAGGGTCACGACCTCACCCTCGTGGACGTCGAACTCCACTCCGTGCAGGACATGGGACTCGCCGTACCACGCATTGAGTCCGGAGACCCGCAGGAAAGGGGTTCCGGCCCCGGCATCCATCGAACCGTTTCCGTCGCGCGGGGTGCGCGTGCCGTCAAGCATGTGCCGTCCCCATGTACGCCTGGATGACATCCGGGTTTTTCGAGACCGAGGCATAGTCGCCTTCGGCCAGCACCTCGCCGCGGGCGAGGACCGTGATGGTGTTGGCCAGCGCCGAAACCACGCTGAGGTTGTGCTCGACCATGAGGATCGTCCGGTCCTGGGCGACACGGCCGATCAGGTCGGCGATGCGGCCGACGTCCTCGTGGCCCATGCCGGCCGTCGGTTCGTCCAGCAGCAGCATTTCGGGATCCAACGCCAGGGTGGTCGCGATCTCCAGGGCGCGCTTGCGGCCGTACGGGAGTTCGGCGGCCGTGTGCGAGATGTAGTCCCGCATCCCGACATCCTCCAACAAGGATGCGGCCCGGTCGTTGTACTCGGACAGAACCGTTTCCGACCGCCAGAAGTCGAAGGAGCCGCCGCGGTGGCGCTGGAGGGCGATACGAACATTCTCCAGCACGGTGAGGTGCGGGAATACGGCCGAGATCTGAAAAGACCGCACCAGGCCCATGCGGGCCACGTTGGACGGTTTTTCACGGGTGATATCCCGGCCGTTGTAGAGGATCCGTCCGGCCGAGGGCTGCAGGAACTTGGTCAGAAGATTGAAGCAGGTGGTTTTGCCAGCCCCGTTCGGGCCAATCAGGGCATGCACGGTGCCTCGGCGCACATTCAGCGCCACATTCTTCACCGCGACGAAGCCGCGAAACTCCTTCGTCAACCCTTCGGTTTGCAGAATCCAGGCGTCAGACATCGCGCTCCGGCACGCCCCCCTTGATTCGTTCAGCCGCGGTCGTTTCAGCCGCGTTGCGCCGTAGCACCCCATTGATGGTGCATATCAGCCATCGCACTGAAGCATAGATACCTTCCGTTATGCAATGCACAACGATGCCTGCGGCTTAGGGGGCGTAACCTGCGCCGGATGCCACCGATGGGACATCGCCCGCGGACGGCCCGGCCGGTCGGTGGGCTCAGGCCGCGAATTGCTCCTTCAGGATACGTTCGTCGAGATTGTGTTCCGGGTCGAACAGCAGGACCAGTTCCGTGCCCGTGTCCTCGGCCACGTCCACCCGGCACACGTCCCGGACTTCCGTGAAGTCCGCCACCGCGCTGACCGGGCGCTTGTCGTCCTCCAGCACCTCGAAGGTGATGGCGACCGAACGGGGCAGCAGTGCCCCGCGCCAGCGACGCGGCCGGAACGCGCTGATCGGGGTCAGGGCCAGGACGTTGGCGCCCAGCGGCACGATCGGACCGTGGGCGGACAGATTGTAGGCGGTGCTGCCGGCCGGCGTGGCCACCAGCGTCCCGTCGCAGATCAACTCGTCCAGGCGGACGACGCCGTCCACATGGATCCGTAGCTTCGCCGTCTGGCGGGTTTCGCGCAGGAGGGAAACCTCGTTGATGGCCAAGCCTTCGACAATGGTGCCGTCCTTCCGGTGCGCCCTCATGCGCAGCGGATGCAGCAGGACCCGCTGTGCGCGGGCGAGCCGGTCCGGCAAACCGGTTTCGCGATAGTCATTGAGCAGGAAGCCGACCGATCCCCGGTTCATCCCGAAGACGGGGCGCCCCGACCCCATGGTCCCGTGCAGCGTTTCGATCAGGAAACCGTCGCCTCCGAGCGCCACGACGACATCGGCCGTATCCGGCGGGTGCTGACCGTACCGTGCGACCAGACGGTCGCGCGCCGCCGTCGCCTCTTCGGTTGGGGCGGCCGTGAAATGCACGCGGGCATAGGCCCGTGCGGGGATGGGGGGGGGCCGGTCCTGCATGGCCCGACCCTACCGCAGCGTCCGCACGGGCGCACCTGCCGCGGCCGGGGGCGTGGGGGCCCTCATCCGCCCGTCACGCTCATGTGGCGGGACACGGCGGGGCCGCGGGCCCGGCGGTCGATCACGAAGTCGTGTCCCTTGGGCTTGCGTGCGATCGCGGCCCGGATGGCGTCTATCAGCGCGCCGTCACCCCGGGGGTCGGCCCGCAGCGGTGTGCGGAGGTCGGCCGCATCCTCCTGGCCCAGGCACATGTACAAGGTGCCCGTGCAGGTGAGGCGCACGCGGTTGCAGCTCTCGCAAAAGTTGTGAGTCAGGGGGGTGATGAAGCCGAGCTTGATCCCGGCTTCCCTTACGTCCACGTAACGCGCCGGCCCGCCGGTTCGGTAGCCGGTTTCCACCAGTGTCCAGCGCCGGGCCAGATCGGTTCGCACCAACGACAGCGGCAGGTGCTGGTCGGCCCGGGCCGACCCACCGCCGGCCCCGTCGATGTCCCCCATGGGCATGACCTCGATTAAGGTCAGGTCGTGTCCCTGATCACCGCACCATTGGACCATGCGGTCGAATTCGCCGTCGTTCACGCCCTTCAGCGCAACGGCATTGATCTTCACGCGCAGGCCCGCGGCCTTGGCCGCCCGGATCCCGTCCAGCACCTGGTCCAGCCGGCCCCAGCGCGTGATGGCGCGGAAGCGGTCCGGGTCCAGCGTGTCCAGCGAAACGTTCACTCGGCGGACGCCGCAGTCGGCCAGCTCCGCGGCGAAGCGCGAAAGTTGCGTCCCGTTTGTGGTCAGCGTCAGTTCGTCCAGATCGCCGTTCGCGAGATGGCGCGACAGGGCGCGGACCAGCCACATGATGTTCCGCCGCACCAGCGGCTCACCGCCGGTCAGCCGCAGCCGCCGTACGCCCAGCCCGACGAACACGGAGCACAGCCGGTCGAGCTCTTCGAGGCTCAGCACCTCGGCCTTGGGCAGGAAACTCATGTCCTCGGACATGCAGTACACGCAGCGCAGGTCGCACCGGTCGGTCACCGAAACCCGCAGATAGGTGATTGGCCGACCGAACGGATCAACGGTTGGAGCGCGTCGCGAGGGCGTGGGCGCGGCCATGATGCCTGCTGTGTCGTCGAGCAATGCGCCTTCCCCCATGTGCCGGTTCGGGCGGGTCTTCCGCCCTGCCGCCGTGGTGCGGCGTGCCGCGCTTTGCGGCTTGCGCCTCCTGATGATATGGGGTGCGCGGCGGTCCGCAACAGCGGACCCTTGTCCCCGTGGTTGGCGGAGTGCGATGCGCAGGCTTCCGATCGGCTTGGCCGCTGCGGCGGCCCTGGTTGGAGCCGGGCTTGCCGCCCCGAAACTCCTTTGGTCCGAGGCCCGTCTGCGGCCCGCGATGGAGGCCGCCTTGGCGGATTGGATGGGCGTGCCGGTCCGCATCGACGGCCCGGTCGGCCTGTCCGTGTTCCCGCTTCCGCAGGTGGCCGCTTCATCCATCCGTGTGGACATGCCGGCGGGGGGGCCGCACATCGACCTCGGGCGCATGGAAGCGCGCTTGGCATTGGCGCCCCTGCTGTTCGGGCAAGTGGACCCGCTGGTCACCACCTTCATCGAGCCGGTGGTCCGCTTCGGCTCCCGGCCCGCAACCGCTTCCGGATCCGACGGCCGACGCGAGCCCGCCACGGCCCGACCGCCGGGGCACCCCCCGGCGGCGCCGGCACGCGTGGCGGTGGTCAACGGGCGCCTGGAATGGCCGGGGGTCGGCGGGCTTGTCGTCCGCGTCCCCCTCGATCTCGAGGCACAGGTCCGGATCCGTGCGGATATGGCTTCGATATCCGGGGAGAGCCGCATCGGCCGGCAGCCGGTCCGCTTTGACCTGGAGGTCGGCGATCCCGGTGGATTCGGAGGTGGTGCGGCCACACCGGTCGGCCTGCGCGTGGCTTGGTCGGATGCCGGGGTCCGCTTCGACGGGACCGTCGTGCCGGGCGACGAGGGGCCGCGGGCCCAGGGGCGCGCGGCCGCGAAGATCCCGAATCTGCCGGCATTCCTCAGGGATGTTCTCGGCATCGGTGTGGAAGCGGTTCCGGTGGGGCGGCTCGATCTCGAGGCGGACGTGTTCCTGACACCGCGCGAATCCGGGCTGTCCGGCATCACGGGGCTGGTGGACGGTGCCGATGCCGCTGGCGCGTTCCGGTCCCGCTGGGCCGACCGCCCGGGCATCGAGGGCTGGGCGGAACTGGGGCGTCTGCCGCTCGACCGCGTCGCGGCCGCACTTTCGTCGGCCGCCCTCAACCGGACCGACCCGTGGGACATTGATCTCCGCCTGCGCCTGGCGGGGCTGAGCTGGCGACAATTGGATGCCGGCATCTCCGATCTCACCATGCGCCGGACCGCCGACGGATTCCGGGTCGAGCTGGCGGACACGGCACTTCTCGACGGCACCGTTGCGGCCACGCTCGCTATTGCCGAGGGCCCGGAGCCGTCGGTCGGTCTCGATCTGCGCGCCAACGCCGTCGATGCCGAACCATTGACCACGGCTCTCGCCGGGCGGCCGCTCGCGTCGGGGCAATTGCGCGGGCGGCTCGTCCTGCGGGGCGGGGACCCCCGTTCGCCGGATTGGATGCGGACCCTGGACGGGGGCGGTGCGTTCGGCTTTTCCAACGGCAAAATACATGCCGGCGTGCTCGGGCTTCCGCGCGAGGTGCCGCTCCAGGAACTCACGGCCACCTTGTCGGTCCAGTCGGGGGCGGTGCTGCTGGATCCCTTGTCCGTCGCCGCGCCTGGGCAACAGGTCGAGGGGCGGGGGCGGATCGACCTGTCCGGGCGGGCCATTTCCCTGACCTTGACGGGAGCGGGGCAGGGCGCCTTGCCGGCCGGATCGTTCCGCATCGAAGGCCCCTTGGGCGCCGAACGGCTGGTGGGCGGCGACACCGCGCCGCCCGCTGGCACGGTGGATGCACCCTCGCCGCCTGTTTCCCGGCCATCACGGGCCGTGCCGCCCGTCCGCCAACCGGGCGCCGAACCCGCGCAGCCGTCTGCCGTCCCGTCCGTCCCGGCCAACTCGCAACCGGCTGCACCCGAGCCGCCCGCCGCCCTTGAGCCATCCCCGCCCGCTACGGTGACGCCAGTGCCCTCCGTTCCGGCCCCGCCGCCCGCGGCGGCGACGGCGCCGGGGCAGCAGCCATCCCCGCCAGCCGGCGAACCGTCGATCCTGGCGCCCCTTCCGTCGCGGCCGCCGGTGCAGGCGCCGCCGCCGGGGGTCCAGCGGCTGCCGCAGCAACGGCCCGCCCGCCAGGATCCGCTGGCGCCGCTGATTGCACGTTGAGGGGCGGGGCCGGTTCACTCGCCGTCGATCACCTCCAGGGCGACCTGCGCGATGTTGATCGTCAATTTGCCGGTGTTTTCAAAATTGACGGTGACCCGTGTGCCGACCACCGACTGCACCTGACCCATCCCCCACTCCGGCCGCTCGGGATTGCGCACGAAGGCACCGGGCGCAAGCATGTCCGCCATCTCCATCCCCTCCGTAGAAGGCCGAGCTTCCGGCCATCCGAGCCCGCATGTTAAAAGGCTTCTCCGCTGCCGTGGAGGCTTGGGCCCATGAGGGACCCCGCGCGCCAACCCCCATTGCCCTCGCACGAAGCCCAGCTTCGCGTGACCGAACTTGTCGCCTCGCGCATCTGCCATGACCTTCTCAGCCCCGTGACCGCCATCGGGAACGGGGTGGAACTGATCGAGGAGATGGGCGATGCGTTCGGGGACGAGGCCCTGGGCCTGATCGCAAGCAGCGCCCGGGTGGCGGCGCGCCGGCTCGACATGTTCCGTTTCGCGTACGGTGCGGCCGGGCAGTCGGTTTCGATGGGCGACGCGGGGCCGGTGGCGGAACGGTATTTCGCCGAGACGCGGGTTGCCCTGCAGTGGGGGCCGACCCCGGACCTGCCGGAGGGGGCGGCGCGGCTGGCCCTCCTCATGCTGCTCCTCGCCGAGGAGGCCTTGCCGTCCGGCGGATCGCTTCGGGTCGGCGGCATGGGGCGCGGGTTGTCCGTGCTCGCGACCGGGCGCAAGGCCGGGCTTCGGCCCGAGGTGGAGACGGCGGCCCTGGGCGGCGCATCGGATGAACCGTTGTCGCCGCGTTCCATTCTGGGATTCCTGGTCGGACAGGTTGCTTCCGCGGTGCGGGCGGACCTCGTCATCGAGCGTTCGGAGCCCGATGCGATCCGCATCGCGGCCGTGTTCCCCACGCCCGGCTGAATTCCCCACGCCCGGCCGAGTTCCCGCAAGCGCGCGTGGGGATGCTCGTTCTGCGTGAAATTTCCCAAGGGGTAACAGCTTCTTAATGGACATTCGGCATTTTAGTGGCGTACGAAAGATAGTCTCTTACACTTGAGATTACGCCAGGTGGCGAGGTTTTCCCCGCCCCGGCCACTAAGACGAGGCGGGCGACATGGATGATCTGCTCAGCGAATTCCTGACCGAAACCGCGGAGAACATCTCGGTTCTCGACGTAGAGCTCGTTCGGCTTGAGCAGAACCCGAACAATCCGGAACTGCTGAGCAACATCTTCCGTCTGGTTCACACCATCAAGGGAACATGCGGGTTCCTCGGTCTGCCGCGCCTGGAAGCGGTTGCGCACGCGGCCGAGAACGTGCTGGGCAAGTTCCGGGATGGCCAGCTGAACGTCTCGGCCGGTGCGGTCTCGCTGATTCTGGAATCGCTTGATGCGATCAAATCCATCCTGTCCGTTCTGGAGCGGACCGAGGCCGAGCCGCCGGGCGACGATGCCGACCTGATCGCACGCCTGAACGCATGCGCCGAGGGGGCGGAGGTCCCGTCCCCTTCGATGGCCGCACCCGCGCTTGCGGCCCCCGCCGACCCGGTGCCCGCAGCGGCCCCGGTCGTGGCAGAGGCGCCCGCCCCTGCGCCGGCTCCCGCCGCATCCACGCCCGCCGTGATCGTCGAGGCGGCGGCCCCGGCGGTGGTGGAGGCGCCGTCCGCACCAGCACCGCGTGCCGAGGTGCCGGAGGTCCATCACGAGGACTCCCGCGCGGCGGTCGACACCCGCGAGTCCCAGGTTGCGCAGCAGTCGATCCGCGTGAACGTGGATCTGCTCGAAAACCTCATGACGATGGTTTCGGAGCTGGTTCTGACCCGCAACCAGTTGTTGCAGATCCTGCGCAGCCAGAAGGAAAGCGAGTTCGCCGCGCCTCTGCAGCGCCTGAACCATGTGACGTCCGAGCTGCAGGAGGGCGTCATGAAGACGCGCATGCAGCCCATCGGCAATGCATGGGCCAAGCTGCCGCGTCTGATCCGCGACCTGTCGCACGAGTTGGGCAAGAAGATCGACCTGCAGATGCTCGGCGCGGAGACCGAGCTGGACCGGCAGGTGTTGGAACTCATCAAGGACCCGCTGACCCATATGGTCCGCAACTCGGCGGACCACGGGCTCGAAATCCCGGCCGACCGGGTGAAGGCCGGCAAGCCCGAAATCGGGCGCGTCACGCTGAACGCGTTTCACGAGGGCGGCCATATCATCATCGAGATTTCCGACGATGGTCGCGGCCTGAACATCGACGCGATCAAGCGGAAGGCGATCCAGAACGGGCTGGCGACCGAGGCTGAACTGGCCTCGATGACCGAGGCCCAGATCCAGCAGTTCATTTTCAAGCCCGGCTTCTCGACCGCGGCGAAGGTCACCAACGTCTCGGGCCGCGGCGTCGGCATGGACGTGGTGAAGACCAACATCGAGAAGATCGGCGGCACGATCGAGCTGAAGTCCGCCTACGGCAAGGGCTCGACCTTCACCATCAAGATCCCGCTGACCCTGGCGATTGTCTCGGCCCTGATCGTCGAGTGCGCCGGCGAGCGTTTCGCCATGCCGCAGATCAGCGTGGTGGAACTGGTGCGCGCGGCTCAGAACAGCGAGCATCGGATCGAGCGCATCAGTGGCACGCCCGTCCTGCGCCTGCGCAACCGGCTGCTACCGCTGGTGTCCCTGCGGAAGCTGCTGCGACTGGACCGCAACGGCGAGCAGGACGCGGAAGAAACCTTCATCATCGTCGCCCAGGTGGGTGCGTACAGCTTCGGCATCATCGTCGACCGGGTGTTCGACACCGAGGAAATCGTCGTCAAGCCGGTGGCGCCGATCCTGCGCCACATCGAGATCTTCTCGGGCAATACGATCCTTGGTGACGGCAGCGTCATCATGATCCTGGATCCGAACGGCATCGCCACGGCTTCGGGCGAGATGGTGGTTCACGACGGTGTTGGGGCGGAGCAGGCGGTGGCGCAGATCGGCCGCAAGGACGACACCCTTGCCCTTCTGGTCTTCCGGGCCGGTGGCCAGGCGCCCAAGGCGGTGCCGCTGTCGCTGGTCGCACGCCTGGAGGACATCGACCTCACGACGGTCGAGGAGTCGAACGGCATGTCGGTCGTCCAGTACCGCGGCAAGCTGATGCCGCTGGTTCCGATCGACCCGAACATGCGCCTGGCCAGCGAGGGCCGCCAACCGGTCCTGGTGTTCGCGGATGGCGAACACACGATGGGTCTGGTCGTGGACGAGATCGTCGACATCGTCGAAGACAACCTGAACGTCGAGCTGCGGGCCGACCGCCCGGGCGTGATGGGCAGCGCCATCATCGGGGGCAAGGCCACCGAGATCATCGACGCCGGCTACTTCCTGACCCAGGCGTTCCACGACTGGTTCGGTTCGGTCGGCCAGGACATGATCGAGGAACGGCGGCGCAGCAGGATCCTGCTGGTGGACGACAGCCCGTTCTTCCGCAATCTGCTGACTCCGCTGCTGTCGGTGGCCGGTTACGACGTCACCACCGTCGAAAGTGCCGCCGAAGCGCTGGCACTCTGCGAAAACGGCCAGGAGTTCGACGTGATCGTGTCCGACATCGAGATGCCGGGCATGAGCGGGCTGGAGCTGGCCGAGCGCATCAAGCAGGGTGGGCGCTGGCAGAATGTGCCGCTGGTGGCACTGTCCAGCCATGCGAGCGCACGCGACCTGGACCGTGGGCGTCAAGCCGGGTTCAACGACTACGTCGCGAAGTTCGACAGGGATGCGCTGCTTTACACCCTCTCCCAGGCATTGGGCGAGCGGAGCGCTGCGTGACCCATGGGCCGGTGTCCCGTCGGCGACGGTCCGCCGGATTGGGCGGCCCGGTGGGCAGGCGGGCCGCCCAGAGACCCACCTTGATGCATGGGCTTCTTCAGGACGCCGGCAATCGGCCCGCGGTTAGGGTCCGTATGGCCGTGCCGCGGCGAGGATGATGGCATGAAGACCTGTCTCGTGGTCGACGACAGCCGCGTGGTTCGCAAGGTCGCACGGAAGATCCTGGAGGAGCTCCAATTCCTCTGCGAGGAGGCAGAGGACGGTCAGCAGGCGATGGAACGTTGTGCCGCCAAGATGCCGGACGTCATTCTCTTGGATTGGAACATGCCAGTGATGACCGGTATCGAGTTTCTGCGCCGTCTTCGAAAGATGTCTGGTGGTGATCATCCTCGGGTCGTCTTTTGCACCACTGAGAATGACATGGTGCATATTCAGGAGGCGCTGAGTGCGGGCGCCAACGAATACATCATGAAGCCATTTGATAGCGACATCATCCAGGCCAAATTTTCCCAGGTCGGCTTGGTCTGACGCCCCCTTGCGCCCAGCAGGATCCGCTGAACATGGATGTCTCCCCGCGCCTCCCGCCGGCCGACGCCAACCACCCGTACCGCGTCATGGTGGTCGACGACTCGGCGGTCATCCGGGGCCTGCTCACACGGGCACTTGAAAGCGATCCCGGCATTGTCGTCGTGAGCTCGGTCGGCGACGGCCAGATGGCTGTGAACGCCCTGCAACGCCATGCCGTCGACGTGATCGTGCTCGACATCGAGATGCCGGTCATGGATGGACTGACCGCCATCCCCAAGCTGCTGGCCGTCGATCCCGCCGTCCGCATCATCATGGCTTCGACGCTGACGCTGCGAGGCGCCGAGGTCAGCCTGAAGGCCCTGCAGTTGGGTGCGGCCGATTATGTGCCGAAGCCGACGACCACGCGGGCAATCAGCGCGGCGGACGACTTCAAGCGCGACCTTGTGGAAAAGGTGAAGGCACTCGCCGTTTCCGCGCGCGCGTCCGGATCCGCCAAACGGCACGCCGGCTCGGCCGCGAGCCTGCGCACGACCACGCTGCCCGCGCCCAAGCTGCCCGCAGCCGCCAAGGTGGTCACGCTGCGACCGCTGCCCAACCCCGTCAGCCGGCCGGATGTGATCGCGATCGGCAGCTCGACCGGCGGCCCGCAGGCGCTATTCACGGTGCTCGGCCACCTGAAGGGCGTTCCCCAGCCGATCCTCATCACCCAGCACATGCCGGCCACCTTCACGACCATCCTGGCCGAGCACATCCAGCGGCAATGCGGGCTGGTCTGCGCGGAGGCGAAGGACGGCGAACCTATTGCCGGGCAGCGTGCCTACGTCGCGCCGGGGGATTTCCACATGCTGGTCGCCAACCGCAACGGCCAGCCGGTGATCCAATTGACCAAGGATCCGCCGGAGAATTTCTGCCGCCCAGCGGTCGACCCGATGTTGCGCTCGATCGTCCAGCACTATGGGCGCAGGGTCCTGGCGACGGTCCTCACCGGCATGGGGCAGGATGGAATGCGGGGCTGCGAGGTCGTGGCGTCCGGCGGCGGGGTCGTGGTGGCCCAGGACGAAGCGTCGAGTGTCGTCTGGGGCATGCCTGGGGCGGTTGCCACTGCCGGGCATGCCAATAAGGTTCTGCCTTTGACGGAGATCGGCCCGTACCTCCGGAAAGCGGCTCTTGGAGCCGTGGCATGAGGCCGGAGGATTTCGAGCTGTTCGCGACGCTGCTTCGGCAGCGTTCCGGCCTCGTGGTGACCCCGGACAAGGCCTACCTGCTCGAATCGCGGTTGATGCCGATCGCCCGCAGGCAGAACCTGAAGGGGCTCGAGGAATTGGCTCAGGCCATAAGGGCCCGGCGCGACGAGGCGCTCCTGAGGGATATCACGGAGGCCATGACGACCAACGAGTCGTCGTTCTTCCGGGACCAGAAGCCGTTCGACCAGTTCCGCACACTGGTGTTGCCGGCGCTGTTGCAGGCCCGTGCCAGCCGGCGCCACATTCGGATCTGGTCTGCGGCCTGCTCCAGCGGCCAGGAGGCCTATTCGCTGGCGATGCTGCTGATGGAGGAAAAGGCCAAACTCGCCGGCTGGCGCATCGAGATCGTGGGCACCGATCTCTCCACCGAGATGGTCGAACGGGCGCGTTCCGGAATTTACACCCAGTTCGAAGTTCAGCGCGGCCTGCCGATCACCCTCCTGGTCAAGCATTTCAAACAGGTCGGGGATAAGTGGCAGGTCTCACAGGATCTGCGGAACATGGTCCAGTTCCGTGAATACAATCTGCTGACCGATCTGTCCCCTCTCGGCCAGTTCGATGTTGTGTTCTGCCGCAACGTGCTGATCTATTTCGACCAGCCAACCAAGGCGAAGGTGCTGGAAGCCATTGCCCGGCAGATGCCGCACGATGGCGTCCTGTATCTGGGCGGTGCGGAGACGGTTCTGGGGATCACCGAGCGCTTCAAGCCCATGGACGGGCAGCGGGGCCTCTACCAATTGGCAACGGCCGCCGCGACTGGTTGATGGTTGGCCAGGATGCCGCATGACTGTTCCCCCTCGAAGGGAGGGGGCTTTCCCTTACGGCAGACGCCGCCGGGGCAGCGTGCGCCGGCGGCGTGGAGCCCGGCCCGATCCGCAGTGGACCGGGGGCGGCCGTGCTCGAAGTGTTTGCCAGCCAAGTCAAATTGACCGGTCAGGTGCTTCCGCCCGACCGGTCAATTGCGCCTATCCGGCACTGACCTTCCGCGGCTGTTCGGGCGCCGTGTCCGATGCCTCGTTTGGATCGCGTAGCACGTAGCCGCGGCCCCAGACGGTTTCAATGTAGTTTTCGCCGCCGGTCGCTGTGGTGAGCTTCTTGCGAAGCTTGCACACGAAAACGTCGATGATCTTGAGCTCCGGCTCGTCCATGCCGCCGTAGAGATGGTTCAGGAACATCTCCTTGGTCAGCGTCGTGCCCTTGCGCAGGGATAGGAGTTCGAGGATCCCGTATTCCTTGCCTGTGAGGTGAAGCGGCCGGCCCTCCACGTCCACCGTGCGTGCATCGAGGTTCACCACCAGCTTGCCGGTGCGAATGACGCTTTGGGCGTGACCCTTGCTGCGGCGGATGATGGCCTGGATCCGGGCGACCAATTCACGCTTGTCGAACGGCTTGGTCAGGTAATCGTCCGCGCCGAATCCCAAGCCCTTCAGCTTCGCGTCCAGTTCGGTCAGCCCGGACAGGATCAGGATGGGCGTTTCGACTCTGGCGGCCCGCAGGCGGCGCAAAACCTCGTAGCCGTCGATGTCCGGCAGCATCAAGTCCAGGATGATAATGTCGTAGTCATAGATCTTGCCGATCTCAAGCCCGTCTTCCCCGAGCTCCGTGACGTCGACAATAAATCCTTCGGACTTGAGCATCAGCTCGACGCTCTTCGCCAGCGACGGATCGTCCTCGACCAGAAGAACACGCATCCTCGATCTCCGAAACTCGCGAGGCTAAGTCGCTAAGGTTTTCTCAAAATATTTACCGGATAACCATACCTTCGTTCCACCGCCTGCCCCGGTTTCGCCACAGCTGGGGCGCCGGTGGACGCAGGCGGCGTTGTCCTGGCACAATCGTTAACACATCCGCTTAGGATTTTGCGATGACCAACGGCGCTGCGGCCCTCCTAGACGCAATTTCTTCTATTCCGGTCACACGGATGACCGGCCGGGTCGCTGCGGTCCAAGGCCTTATGGTTGAGGTGTCCGGCATCGAACGCTTCCTGGCGGTCGGTGGGCGATGCAACATCCACGCTCGCGACGGGAGGATCGTGCCTTGCGAGGTGGTCGGATCGCGTAAGGATCGGGCACTCCTCATGCCGTTCGGCAACCTTGAAGGCGTGGGAGTTGGGTGCTTCGCGGAAGCGGTAGAGGGGCGCCCGTCAATACGCCCGTCGCACGCGTGGCTCGGGCGTGTTGTTAACGCTTTGGGCGAGCCGGTCGATGGCAAGGGGCCCCTGGTTGGCGGGCACATGCCCGTCCCCATTCGCAACAACCCACCATCGGCCCACGCCCGCAAGCGGGTCGGCAGCAAGATCGATCTGGGGGTGCGGGCGCTGAACACGTTCCTGACCTGCTGCCGCGGGCAACGCATGGGCATTTTCGCGGGATCGGGCGTCGGCAAATCGGTGCTGATGTCCATGCTGGCCCGGTACACTTCGGCCGACGTCAGTGTCGTCGGCCTGATCGGGGAGCGTGGGCGCGAGGTTCAGGAGTTCCTGGAGGAGGATCTGGGCGAGGAGGGATTGAAGCGGGCCGTCGTCGTCGTCGCAACCTCCGACGAGGCCCCGCTGATGCGGCGGCAGGCGGCCTACCTCACCTTGTCCATTGCCGAGTATTTCCGCGATTCGGGACAGGATGTGCTGTGCCTGATGGACAGCGTCACTCGATTCGCCATGGCCCAACGCGAGATCGGATTGTCGGCCGGTGAGCCGCCGACCACCAAGGGATACCCGCCGACGGTTTTCGCGGAGCTGCCACGGCTGCTGGAGCGGGCGGGTCCGGGCACGGACGAGGGCTCGATCACCGGCCTGTTCACCGTGCTGGTGGACGGTGACGACCACAACGAGCCGATTGCCGACGCGGTTCGCGGCATCCTGGATGGCCATATCGTGATGGAGCGGAAGATCGCGGAGCGTGGCCGCTATCCGGCGATCAATCTCCTGAAATCGGTGTCGCGCACCATGCCCGGCTGCAATAGCGACGCGGAGAATGGCTTGGTGCGCAAGGCCCGACAGCTTCTGTCCACCTACGAGGACATGGCGGAACTGATCCGGCTGGGCGCCTACCGGCGGGGCAGCGATCCGCAGGTGGACGAGGCCATCCATTACCAGCCGGAGCTTGAGGCGTTCCTGAACCAGGGTAAGCGCGAACACACCGATCTGAGTGGCGGTTACGCCGAACTCGCCCGCATCCTTGGCGTGGAATGGCCACAATGATCCCGTTCCGGGGGGGCGTCTCCTTTGATGGGGACGGATTGCCTTGAGCAACCTGCGTCCCCTGATCCGGCTCGCGAAGTTCGAATTGGACGAGAAGCGCCGCCAACTGGCGGAGCTGCACGCGGAATCCGACCGGCTCCACCGAGCCGTGGTGGATCTCGATGCCGAGGTGGAGCGGGAACGCGAAGCGGCCGACCAGTCGCAGATCGCGGCGGCCGCTTTCGGTCCTTACCTCAAACGCGCTCGCGCCCAGCGCCAGGCGCTGCTCAACAGCCTCGCACAATTGGAAGCCCGGATCGCCGCGATGGCCGACGAATTGGCCGAGGCGTTCCTGGAGCTGAAACGTTACGAACTGGTGCAGGAGGCCCGCGTTCAGGCCGCCAAGGCGGAATGGGCGCGGAAGGAAACCGTCTTTCTGGACGAGGCGGGGGCGGTCGGCCACCGCCGCAAGCAACAAGGTGCAGGCTGAGAGTGGACGGCCTGCCCCGGGCTCATCAGGCGATCACGCCCCGATGGGTCCGGGCCGCATCCGGTCCCAAGGGAATCCACCCGCTGTCGGCGCCCGACCGGAACGAAAGCTGGCCGAGATAGCGGATTTCCGCCAGTGCCTCGTCGTAGATGTCCGTAAGCTCGGTGCGCATTCGGCCCGGCAGCGGATCGCGTGTCCGTAGCATCATGTCGAGCCGGCGTGCGCTCGGACGCACGAAGCCGTCCAACTGAAGCGGGCCAAGGCGGCTCAAAGTGACGTCCACCAGGAACCGGGTCCCGCCGCCCTTGCGCTTCCGGCCGCCGTCCTCGTCGTCGTCATCGTCCTTCCGCTTCACGCGGATGGTGGCCTGCTCCAGTTCGCCGTTGTTGGCGATGGGGACGGGAAAGCTGCGCCACTCGACGGCTGCCTCGGCTTGGCGCTGCATCGACCTCACATCTTCGCCCAGGCGGTCCAGCAGGTCGCCGCGGCCCACCTGCTCCAGCGCCTGCGCCGCGCGTTCGCCCAACCAGGCGCGCGGATCGATTCCGCTGCGGGCAATGCCCATGAACAGGGCGATGCCGGCCGCCATTCGCCCGTTCGGATGCGCAAGCAGGGCGTTGGAGAACGTCCGCGCCGCCTGCGGATCCGCGTTCTGCAAGGTGGACAAGGCCTGCTTCAGTGCCGGCCACTCGGTGCCCGCGACCGGGTCGAAGGCCGCCGGCGCCATTGTGGGCGCCGGCGCCGCGCCTTCAAGCCGGACCCGCGTACCGGGGGGCAGATCCGCCACGGCCTGCAGGACGAGGAGCGTCCGGCCGGCCGTCAGAATCGGCTGGCCGCCACTGGTCGTTCCGGACACGACCGCCGTAAGGCGGCGTCCCGTTGCGTCCGCGGCCCCCATGCCTGGATCGTGTCGGCCGGGTGCCTCCTGCGGGGCCTGGTCGGGCGGGGTGACCTCGACGATCCGGACCTGGCCGGTGCTGACGGGCAGCGCCGGGACTCCCGGCAACGGCTGGGGGAATTGCGCGGGCGGCGCGGCTCCGCCGGTCGGACTTGCGGCCGGCCCGGGTGGGGCAGTCTGGGCTTGGCTGGTCGGCGATGGGGGCACGCCCGGTGCGGTGGGGGCTCCCGGCAGGACGCTTCCGGTTGGCGGGCCGGCAAAGGCCGGCGGCCCTGCGGGAAATCCGGTGACGGGCGCTTGGCCCGTGGGCGCCTGACCCATGGCGGCTTGGCCGCCCGGCGCCTGTCCGGCGGGCAATTGATGACCGAGGCCCGTCTGGCCCATCGGTGCCTGTCCCGCACCGGGGTGTCCGGCAACTCCGGGAGCCGGAACGGCAGGCATCGGCAAACCCGGAACGGGAAGGGGCTGGGTCGGCTGGGGTGGGGCGGGAAAAACCTGGGCCGGAACCGTCATTCCGACAACCAGCTTCGGCAGGGTCGGGAGCGGAAGTGGCGTCGTCGCGGCCGGGGGCTGGGTGGTGGGGACCTGGGGAACTGGTGCCTGGGGGACGGGGGCCTGCGCCGCGGGGGGCTGTCCCTGGGGCAGCAGCAGGACGGTGGCCGGTGGGTTGCCGGCCGGCACTTGGACCGTCACGGGACCCGGCGGGACCGGCGCTGGGCTGCGAACGGTTACCTCGCCCATTTGGGTGCGGATCCGCACCAGGGTCTCAAGAGCAGCGGTCTTCTGGGAGTCGACCACCGTGCCCTGGACCACCACCGGTCGTGCCACGTCCCGCAACCGTTCCGGTAAATGTTCGGGGGTGGCCGGGGTCGGCTGGGCGTCCCCGTCGGGGGCGGGCTGGGCCGGCTGTGCGGGTGGGGTGGGTTGCGGGGGCGGAGGGGTGATGCCGGTCACGGCAGGTTCCCGGGCCTGTTCGGGTGCGAGAGGATCAGTGCGGCCAGGGCACCGGGGCTCAACTGTTGCAGCCCGTCGTGAACCCGCGCCGTTGTGCTCAGGCCGCAGAATGCCAGATTGACTCCGCCGGCCGCGGCCAGCAGGCCGCCGAAGCGGCGGCTGATGTCGGTCCGGGTGGGAAGCAGTCGCTTCGCTCCCAACTTGCGGAACCGCTGTGCAATCTCGACGGCCTCGGTTGCGTCGCCACCCGCCGGCAGCACCAGAACCGGTTCGATGGGAACCGCGCGCAGATAACCGGCCAGTTCCTCCATGTCCGAATCGTCGAAGGGGTTCCGGCCCGCGGTGTCGATCCAGACCTGGTCGCAGTCCTTGTGCACCGAAAGGGCGCCGGCCAGCGAGGCCGCATCCTCGACGGTGATCAGTTTCGTCTGCAGAAGGCGTGCGAAACCGGACAACTGCTCCACGCCGCCGGCCCGCACCGTGTCGGTGGTGATAAGCCCCACCGTCCTGTTGCCCATCACCGCCCGTGCGCACAGCTTGGCGATGCTCAGTGTCTTGCCCACCCCGGGTGGGCCGACGAGGGCCATGGCCGTGGGGATGCGGCCCTCGGGCAGGGGATCGAAGCGGAACACGGTTGCGAGTGCGGCCGCGAGGGCAACCTGTGCCTCGTCGGCGTTCAGCCGCTCCATCGCGTCCAGAAGGCGTTCGATGATCTCCGGTGTGATGCCGGTGCGCCGCAGCGCGTCCTTGACCTCGTCCGCCACATGCTCCGGGACGCCCATGATCGGTTCCACCGCCTCCGGGGTGGCGGGACGCCGCTCGGGAGGCATGGCACCGTCTTCGACCGCGGCGGTGACGCGGACGCCGTCGGGTTCCTCGCGTGTGGAGATGATGACCGCATCGTCGCCCAGGGCCTCGCGCACCAAGCGGATGGCTTCGGCCATGGATGGCGCCTGGAAGCTCTTAAGGCGCATGGATCATCCAACTCCCACCATCAGATCTGCCCCAGGGTTTTGATCTTGGCCTTGGGGTGGATCTCGTTCTGGGACATCACGATGGTCTGGGGGCGGAACCGTTCGACGATGGAGCGGACATAGGCACGGATACCGGGACTGGTCAGCAGCACCGGGCTTTCGCCCATGTTGGCGAACTTCTCGAAATTGCTGCGAATGGTAGTCATGAATTGCTGGAGGCGTGAGGGCGACATCGACAGTTGCCGGTCGTCGCCATCGCCCACGAGCGCCTCGGCGAAGGCCTGCTCCCACTCCGGCGAAAGGATCAGCAGCGGGATGAAGCCGCTCGGTCCGGTGTTCGCGTCCGACAACTGGCGCGCGAGGCGCGCCCGGACATGCTCCGTGATCGAGCTGATGTTGCGGGTGTAGCCCGACGCCTCGGCGATGCCCTCCAGAATGGTGGGCAGGTCGCGGATCGACACCCGCTCGGACAGCAGGTTCTGAAGCACCCGTTGCAGGCCGCCGATGGTGATGTGCTGCGGGATGATGTCGGCCACCAGCTTTTGGTGAACCTTGTCCATCTCGTCCAGCAGCTTCTGCGTCTCGGCGTAGGAGAGGAGTTCCGCCATGTGATCGCGCACCAGCTCGGTCAGGTGGGTGACGACCACGGTCGGCGGGTCGACGACGGTGTAGCCCTTGAACAGCCCTTCCTCGCGGTAGGTGTTGTCCACCCACATGGCGGGCAGGCCGAATGTCGGCTCGACCGTCTTTTCGCCGGGAAGCTGGATCTGGTCGCCGCGCGGGTCCATCACCAGCAGCATGTTGGGACGGATCTCGCCACGACCGGCCTCGATCTCCTTCACCCGGATGACGTAGCTGTTGGGCGGGAGCTGCAGGTTGTCCTGGATGCGGACCGAAGGCATCACGAACCCCATCTCCGTCGCCATCTGGCGGCGCAATGCCCGGATCTGGTCGGTCAGGCGGTTGCCTTGCTCGGTGTTGATGAGCGGCAGCAGGCCGTAGCCCAGTTCCATGCGCACGAGGTCGATCTGGAGCGCGGTGGAGATCGGCTCTTCGGCGACCGGCGCCGGCTTCTGTTCGATTGCCAGCAGGGCCGCCTCCTGCTGCACCTTCTCCTCGCGCATGCGCGGCAGCTTGTAGGCGTAATAGCCGGTCACACCCGCCAGTGCCAGGAACGGGAGCATCGGCATCCCCGGCAGCAGGGACAGCAGCACCAGCGTCGCGGAACTGAGGCCGAGACCCGCGGGGTGGCCCGACAACTGGCCGAAGATCTGCTTGTCGGTATCGACCTCGCTGGTGCCCTTGGTGGTCATGATACCGGCGGCGACCGACACGATCAGCGACGGAATCTGCGAGACCAGGCCGTCGCCGATGGTCAGCTTCGTGAAGGTGTCGGCGGCCTGCACGAAGGGCATGCCCTGCTGCCACATCGCCACGATCACGCCGACGAGGACGTTGATGAGCGTGATGGCGAGGCCCGCCACGGCATCGCCGCGGACGAACTTCGACGCACCGTCCATGGAGCCGAGGAACTGGGATAGGTCGTCCAGGTCCGAGCGGCGCTTGCGGGCCTCGGCCTCGTCGATCAGGCCGGCCGACAGGTCCGCATCGATCGCCATCTGCTTGCCGGGCATGGCGTCGAGCGCAAAGCGCGCGGACACTTCCGCGATGCGTCCCGAACCCTTGGTGATGACGACGAAGTTCACCAGCGTCAGGATCGCGAAGACCGTGACGCCGATGATGAAGTTGCCGCTCATCACGAAGCCGGCGAAGGCGGCGATGATGCCGCCGGCGGCGTCGGGCCCCTCGTGGCCGTGGGTCAGGATGAGGCGCGTCGAAGACAGGTTCAACGAAAGCCGCAGCAGCGTCGAAATCAGGAGGATCGACGGGAAGGAGGTGAACTCCAGCGGCTTGCGGATGAAAATCGCCGTCATGAGGATCATGACGGAGAACGTGATCGAAAGCGCCAGACCGAAGTCCAACAGCCATGTCGGCAATGGCATGATCATGACCACCAGGATCAAGCCGATGCCGATCGCCAGGCCGATCTGGCCCGTCAGCACGTTGCCGCGCAGGAATCCCATTGCGCCGCCGAGGTCGAATCCGCCCCGTGTGCTGGTGGTCTGTTCTGTCATCCTGACCGGGCCTTATCCGTGTGGCTTAGGGGGTCGCGCCGTCGAGTTCCCCCTGGCCCGGGGGCGGGATGGGGACGCCTTCCTCGTTGTATTGCTTCAGCTTGTTGCGCAGCGTCCGGATCGAGATGCCGAGGATGTTCGCGGCATGGGTCCGGTTGCCCAGCGTGTGGTGCAGGGTTTCCAGGATCAGGTCGCGTTCCACGTCGGCGACCGTGCGCCCCACCAGGGCCGCGGTGGGCCTTGCCGGGACGGCCTGGGATCCCGGGACGGACGGGTTGCCATGGGTGTAGGCGGCATGCGCGTTGGCATGTGCGTTGGACCGCGCCGCGGCGTGGTTGGCCGAAGGCGCCGCCAGAAGGGTGGTCGCCGCGACCAGGGCCTGTGCGGGATCCCGCGCCAGGGATTGGCCCGCCAGGATGATCGCGTCGGGTTCGATGACCTCGCCGCGGGTCAGCAGGACCGCACGGTGCATCGTGTTCTCGAGTTCACGCACATTGCCGCGCCAGTGATGGGCCAGGATCTTGGCGCGTGCCGACGGTGACAGGGTCCGCGCATCCACACCGTTGGACTCGGCGTACTTGGCCACGAAATGATCGGCCAGAATGGAAATGTCGGCCGGCCGTGCGCGCAATGGCGGAAGCTGCAGGTTGACCACGTTCAGCCGGAAATAGAGATCCTCGCGGAACGTGCCGTCCTCGACCGCCTGCTCCAGGTCGCGGTTCGAGGTCGCAATCAGCCGGATGTTCACCTTCACGGGATCGGTGCCGCCGACGCGGTCGATCTCCCGCTCCTGGATCGCGCGCAGCAGCTTGGCCTGCAGGCGGATGTCCATCTCGCTGATCTCGTCCAGGAGCAGCGTTCCGCCGTTGGCCTCCTCGAACTTGCCGATCCGCCGGGCGACCGCGCCCGTGAAGGCGCCCTTCTCGTGCCCGAACAGCTCGGATTCCAACAGATGCTCGGGGATGGCGGCGCAATTGACCGAAACGAACTTTTCGTTGGCGCGCCGGCTCTTCTTGTGGATGTAGCGCGCCATCACTTCCTTGCCGGTGCCGCTTTCCCCGGTGATGAGGACCGTGGCGTCCGACGGGGCGATCTGGTCCGTCATGCGCAGGATCGCCTGCATGGACGGGTCCGCGCTGATGAACTGGTTCGCCTCTTCGGCCACGGCCTCCAGGACGGCGGCGATCAGCTCCGCATCCGGGGGCAGGGGGATGTACTCCTTGGCCCCGGCGCGGATGGCCCGCACGGCGGCCTGGGCATCCGTGCCCACCCCGCAGGCGACAACGGGAACGTGGATGCGTTCCGCCTTCAGACCTTCGACGAAGCGCGCGATGTCGAGTTTCACGTCGATCATCACCAGGTCGCCGCCCTGGCCGTTCCGAAGCGCCGCGATCGCACGGTCCACGGTCTCGATGTGGGCGACCTTGGCGCCCCGCTGCATCGCGATCTTCCCGGCGGCCGTGATGTGGCCTTCCAGCGTTCCGACGATCAGCAGGCGCATGTCAAACTCCCGGGCCGTTCCGTACGGCCGTTCCCTACGGGTCGTTCCGGCCGGTCAGTTCCGGTCGGCCTTGATGATTTCCGTCATGGTGATGCCGAGACGGTCCTCGACCACCACGACCTCGCCACGGGCGACGAGGCGGTTGTTGACATAGATGTCGATAGCCTCGCCGACCTTGCGGTCGAGTTCGAGGACGGCGCCGCGGCCCAGCTTCAGAAGCTGGCTGACCTTCATGGTCGCCTTGCCCAGCACGGCCGAGATCTGGACGGGAATGTCGTACACCGCCTCCAGGTCCTTGGCTTGGGAAGGGCCGAAATCGCCGCCGTGGTCGAGTTCGTTCAGGTTCAGGTTGTCGCTGTTCGCCATGTCTTCCTCTCGCCTCAAGCGCCCGCGAGGATCCGCTGCGCGGCCGCATCCACATCCGCCCAGAACCGGGCCTCGTCCCGCGACGCGCTGCCGTCGCTCCACTCCACCTGTGCGTCGGACGGGCCGAGCCCTTCGTCCACGACCACGCTGAGCGCGCCGCCGAAACCGCGCTGCTCGGCCAGTCGGGTCAGGTGCGCCGCAACCGCATCCGCCAGGACCGGGCCGATGCGGACGACGACGCGGGGTTCGTCCCGCAACTCCGCCAGACAATCCTGGATCATCGCCGCCACCTCATCGAGGCCGTGCCGGCGCGCCGTCTCGGGCAGCAGACGACGGGCAATGCCAAGGCCCAGCGCCGCGGCGGTCTCGATCCGGTCGCCGCGCATGCCATCCAGCGTATCGGCCAGCCGGCCGAGTTCGGTCGCGATCTGGCTCAATGCCATCGCCGACAGCCGCGCGGTCGTGTGCTGTTCGGCCGCCTGGCCTTCGGCCAGGCCAGCCATATGGCCTTCCTGCCGCGCGGCCTCGCAGGCGGCCTCGAACTCGGCCAAGGTGAAGGTGGGCTCCGGTTCCGGCTCCGGCTCGGCGGGCTCGACCGGGGCGGGCTCCGGCACCTCCTCCGCAGGGTCGAAGGAGTGCTCGAACAGGAATTTGCGGATGGCGGCCATGGGGTCCTGCGTTCCGCGGTCAGTAGATCAATTGATCCTCGCCCTTGCCCTCGGACAGGAGGATTTCCCCCCTCGCCGCAAGGTCCTTGGCGGTCTGCACCATGTAGATCTGGGCCTCGTCCACGTCCTTGAGCCGGACCGGACCCATTGCAGCCATTTCCTCGCGCAGGAGCTTGGCCGCGCGCTCGGCCATGTTGGTGAAGAACAGATCGCGCACCGTTTCCGAGGCGCCCTTCAGGGCAAGCGCCAGCTTGGACTTCTCCACGTTGCGCAACAGTGTCTGGACACCCTGGGGATCGAGCTTCGACAGGTCCTCGAAGGTGAACATCAGCGCCTTGATGCGCTCGGCCGAGTCCCGGTTCCGCTCCTCCAATGCCGCCAGGAAGCGCTGTTCGGTCTGGCGGTCGAGATTGTTGAAGATCTCGGCCATCATCTCGTGGGCGTCGCGACGGTTGGTGCGTGCGAGGTTCGACATGAACTCGGTCCGCAGCGTGCGCTCGACGTCCTCCAGGACCTCCTTCTGCACCGCCTCCATGCGCAGCATGCGCATGACCACTTCCATGGCGAAGCTTTCGGGCAGCATGCCCAGGACGCGCGACGCGTGCTCGGGCTTGATCTTGGACAGCACCACCGCAACGGTCTGCGGGTACTCGTTCTTCAGGTAGTTGGCGAGCACCACCTCGTTCACATTGCCCAGCTTGTCCCACATGGTCCGGCCGGCCGGACCACGGATCTCCTCCATGATCTGGTCGACCTTGTCCTTCTCAAGGACCTTGGTCAGCAGGCGCTCGGTGCTGTCGAAGGAGCCCACCAGCGAACCGGTGGACGACATCTGCTCCGCGAACTCGACGAACAGTCGCTCGATGATGTTCGCGCTGATCGTGCCCAGACTGGACATGGTCTGGGACAGCTCGCGGATCTCCTCGTCGTCCATATGCTGGAACAGGCGGGCCGCCTGCTCTTCGCCGACAGCCAGGAGGAAGATCGCCGCCTTTTCGGCGCCGGTGAGCGAGCGGTAGTCCTCGCGGACGCGCGTGGCCATGGCTGGTCCTTCTGTCTACGCGGGCTAGGCGTCCTGGTAGATCCAGTTCCGGAGGACGGAGACCGCCTCTTCCGGGTGTTTTTGCACGATTTCGCCGACCTTTCGCACCGAGGAGGCCCGGACGCGGCCCTCCACACGGTTGATGTCGATCATCTGTTCGAAATCGTCCTCGGCCTCCGCGGCCTCCAGGGCGAGATCCTGGCTGAGCGCCGTATGCGGGCCGGTCAGCTGGGGTAGGGCGTTTTCCATGGCCAGAAGCTGGTCGGCGGCTTCCTCCGCACGGGCGGCCTGGGCCTCGAACATGCGGGCGATGAGTGGCCGGACGACCAGGAGGATCACCAGCACCACCACGATGGCGAGCAGCACCATCTCGGCGATGTTGATGATGTCGTCGCGGCTCATCCCCATGAACACGCCCTGGTCGGCCGAGGGCAGCTGGTCCTCGGCCGTGGCGAAGCGCATGTTCACGACTTCGATGGTGTCGCCTCGGACCGGATCGAAGCCGATTGCGGACCGGACCAGCGCCTCGATCTGGCGCATTTCCTCCGGTGCGCGGGCGACGTACTGCGACTTGCCGTCGGGGCCGGGCTGGTAGCTGCCGTCGACGAGCACCGCGACGGACACGCGTCGGACCTGGCCCGGTTCGCGGACGTGGTCGCGCGTGGTGCGGCTGATTTCGAAGTTGGTGGTTTCCTCGGTGCGCGCCTGACGGTTGCGTGTGGCGGCACCGCTGCCCTGCGCCTCGGATTGGCTGCTCGGCAGTTGGTTCTGGACGGAAACATTGTCCAGCCCGTCGCGCTCGGAGCTCTCGTTGTGCTCGTTGACGGTCTGCGTCGAGCGCGGAACGCTGGACTCGGGATCGAAGATTTCGGACCGGGTCGCCACGCGGTCGAAGTCGAGGTCGACGGCAACCTCGGCGCGGACCCGGCCGAAGCCCAGCGAGCGCCCGAGCAGATCCTCGACCGTGCGGACCATCCGCTGCTCAAGGGCCTGGCGACGCTCCTGGGCATTGGCCTGAAGGGCTTCGGGGTTGTCGCTGCCGCTGCCGCGGGCAAGCAGGTTGCCACGCTCATCCACGATGGAGATGCGGCCCGGCTCCAGGTTCGGAACGGCCGTGGAGACGATGTGCTGGATGGCCGAGACCTGCTCGCGGCTCAGCTGCTGCCCGGGACGCAGGCGCAGGAACACGCTGGCGGTTGCGGTCTGCCGCTCCCGGCTGAAGATTTCGCGCTTGGGCAGTACGAGATGGACGCGCGCCTGATGGATCGGTTGCAGCGTCTGGATGGTACGGGCCAGCTCGCCCTCGAGGGCGCGGAGCTGATTCACGTTCTGCATGAACGTGGTGGTGCCGAATCCCTCGGGCTGGCTGAACAGCTCGTAGCCGACGGTGCCGCCGGAGGGCAGCCCCGCCTGGGCGAGTTGCATCCGGACCCGGCCGACCTCGGTTTCCGGAACCATGATCCGCCGGCCGTCCGCCTGGACGGTATAGGGCACCCGGAGCTGATCGAGCTTTTGGCCGATGGCTCCGGCATCGCGAGGATCCAGTTCGGTGTAGAGCAGCGCCATGTTGGGCCGCTGCAGATTGGTCGCCGCATAGACCAGGAAGCCGATCAATGCGACGGCAACGGCACCCATGGCCGCGAGACGCGCGGGGCCGAGATTGCGAAGGCTCTGAAGCAGACCGTTCACGGACGCTCGCTCTCCGAGGCGTTGCGCATAGTCGGGTATCGAGAATCAGGGGCGCATGGCGTCAGGCCGTGGTCCGGGGACCGTCACCTGCGCCACCCTGATTCGTCGACGGCAGTTTTTGCCCACCCGGAAGAAGCTAAGACTATCCGATCGATACAGCAAGGGATTATTGATTACCCCCGTATCGTTCGAACCTTGTACTTCGTTGAATACGAAAATCGGGCCGGGAACCCGCTGTTTCGATTACCGGAGCGCGCCATGCATCTCGTCTATGCTCAGCGTCGCATCCCGGTAGTCCTTCAGACGGGTCACCCGCAGGCCGCGGACGCCGTGCGCGTCGATGAGACGTTCCCAGGACCGGAATTCGTCTTCGGACAGGCGATAGCGGGCGCAGGCCTGTTGCAGGTCGATCAGACCGCCACGCACCGCCGCCACGACCTCGGCCTTGCGGCGGGTCACCCACCGTTCCGTTTCCGGGGGCGGAAGGTCGTCCATGGTGATGAGACGCCCATTCGGCCCCGGGACCGACTTGACAGGGCGGGACCTTAAACCATCCACCGCGGTCTGCGACGACATTCTAAAAACCCTTCCACCCGAAGCTGTATCTACCACTATCGATAACGACTATCAGTGCGGAAGGTTAACAAGATCTGAAAAATGTCGCGCAAATCCCACGTACGTCGCCCGCGCTGCGTGCATATGCATACAGGGCGGTGCGACGTGTGCCGATGTGCGGTTGAGTGGCTTAGGCGGGCCTCAAGACGGCGAGAATATCGGCCAACTTCACCCGGGACTTGCCGAGCACCAGGGCGACGTCGCCGCCATCGTGCTCCACGGACTTGACCGTGCCGATGGTGCGCGGTCGGTATTCGATGTCCTTCCCCTGTGCGTCCTTCGCCTGCACGGCGAATTTGTAGACGCCTGCGGGGGCTGTGCTGCCATCCGCGCGTTTGCCGTCCCACTCCACGCGTTGGGTCTCGCCATCCGCACCTGGGGTGACGCTCAACGTCTGGACCGTCTTGCCGGTGGAATCGACGATCACGGCCTTGATCGACGCGGCCTTCTTGGAAAGGTCGAAGCCGAACTCGGCCTTGCCATCCGCCAGTTCCATCTGGTCGCCAACCGTTTCGACCCTCTTGCCGACATAGCCCAGGGCCTCGCTGATGGACGAGGTCCGAATGGTGGCGATCAGGTCGTCCAGCTTCTGGTTCGACTTGATCTGCTGCTCGACGCCCGTGAACTGCACCAGCTGCTGCGTGAACTGGGTCGGATCCTGCGGCTGCAGTGGATCCTGGTACTGCAACTGCGTGGTCAGCATCTTGAGGAACATGTCGGTGTTCTTCGAAAGCTGCTGAAGCGCGCTCTCGTTGGCGTTCGAGCCGGCGGTCTTGGGCGCGTTGCTCGGGGGCGTGATGGTCGTCATGGCGATCCGTACCTTTTCTTACACGCGCACATCGAGGCGGCCGTTGCCGACGCGGGCATAGGCGACCTGTGCGGCGGCGGCCTCTTCGGCCTTGGCATTGTTTCCACGGTTCCCGCCGCGCGATCCCCGGCCGGAGCCGTTCTCACCCGAGCCCTCGCGGCCGGCGAAGCCCGACCGCGGGTCCTCGCGCAGGCTGAAGCTGAGGCTTCCGGTGTCCGTCTTCACGCCCGCGTCCGACAGCGCGCGTTCCAAACCACGGGCATCGCGTTGCAGCAGTTCCAGTGTCTGCGGGCTGTCCACCGCGATCTGCGCCTTGACCCGGCCGTCGGCGGCGAATTCGAGCTTCACATCGATGCGGCCCAACTCGGCCGGCCGCAGATGGAAGGAGATCTGGTCCTGCCCGTCCGAGACGGCCTTCTGCAGCCGCACCGTGATCTGGTCCATGGCGTGGGGCTGCGCGGGCGCCCCCTGCTGCGGCGCCATATTGGTGGCGCGGAGCTGGCTGGCGAAATCCGTCTGTTGGGCTTGCTGGTGCGCCTGAAGCTGGGCCGCGGCGAAGGGCGTCCCGTCGTGGCCCTTCGGCAGTCCGGCGGCGCCGTTCTCGGGCTTGTCTCCACGGTCCCGTCCAGGCCCACCGGTGTCATTCCCGAAAAGGGCCGTGGCGACAGCCGGTGTCCCCCGGGCGGTCTCCGCGCCGCCCGAATGCGGGGCTTGGGCGTGCTCGGCGGCATCCGCGTCGGCCGTCCGGCCGGCCAGCGCCTGCGCGGTGCCTGCGATTTGCTGGGCGCCGGCCCCTGCCGCCTTGGTGACGTCCGCATCAGCCGTGGGCTCAACGGCCTTGGCAAGGGATTCCGTGGGCGCCATCGGCACGGTGTTGTCGGTCGCTCCACCGCCTTGCGGCGCGACCTGGGAGGCCGCCTGCTGGTGGGGCAATGCCGCCAAGAGGGGGGTCGCGGCTGCCGCTTCGGGCGCCAGCAGGTCACTTTCTAGCGTTTGCGCATCGACCGTATGACCGAGCAAGGCATCCGCCAAGTCGCCCTCGGCCTTGCCGTCCTGGGCCCCACCGTCCTGGGCCTCGCCACCCTGGAGGGCGATCCCTTCCGTGGCCGCCGGCGGGGGGGCGGTGGGCATGACGAGCGCTGCCAGGAGCGCCAATGCCGGGTCCGAGGGTGTCGGAATGTGTTCGGTGGGGACGGCGCCAATGGGCGCCGCGACCGCCGGTGCTGCGGCTGGTGCCGGCATGGCGGTCGGGAGTGGCAATGCGCCGTCGGCCGCGCCATCCAGGAAACCGGCGACGGCAGCCGCAAAGGCCGTGGCCGCCGTCGCGTTGCCGGTGCCACCTGCAAGGGGAGTGGCCGGTGTCGCTGTCGGTGTGGGCTGGATGATGAAGGGATTCATGGCCGGGGGCCCTCGACGGGATGTTCCGGCATTGGGGTAAGCAACATCGGTGCCAACCCTGTGTGTTGATGCCCCGCCGGCTTGTGCGGGCGTGGCGTGCTGCGTTTGCCTATTGCGCGCACATCATTAATTCATGCGCACCCACGATCCGCGCGCGGCAAGGGCTGCCGTGTGTGGCGGCAGCAACTGCCCGGCAATATCCGTGTCACGCATGCGTGTCGCGTGATTTGGATGTCCGAACATCCCAGTTGCCCCGTCCCCGCGACCTTGGCACGGGGCTTGCTTGGTGGGGTGGCGATACTCCACCGGGTTACTGGAGCAGTAAAATGAGCTTGTTCGGCGCTTTGAACGCCGGTGTCGCCGGTATGAATGCGCAATCCCGCGCGATCGGCCACATCTCTGACAACCTCGCCAACGTGCAGACCGTCGGCTACAAGCGCGTCGACACCAAGTTCGAGACGCTGGTCACCAGCTCGAACGCCGGGTCGCACGTGCCGGGCGGCGTGATTTCCTCGCCGGTTTACCGTAACGGTCTCCAGGGCAACCTGATCGGGACCCAGTCGGCCACCGACATCGCCATCAAGGGTGCCGGCTTCTTCGCCATCTCGGATCGCCCGGACGGTCAAGGCACCTTCTACTCGCGTCGCGGTGACTTTTCGCTCGATCGCCGGGGTTACATGGTGAACGGCGCCGGGCAGTATCTGCGCGGGTGGCCCGTGAACACCAATGCGAACGGGGACATCACCGTCAACGCCTCGTCGCCGAAGACGATCCAGATCGACCCCACGCCCGTGCCGCCCAAGGCGACCACCACCGTCACATATGGTGCGAACCTGCCGAGCAATGCGGCGGTGCGTGAGGTGGAGGAGTATGCCCTCACGACGGGTGGTAGTAATTTGCAGGTTGTGGTAAACGGTACAACCATAGGTCCGCTTGCCGGTCCGTTTGGCACTGCCACCGCCGCTGCAAGCGCCCTTGCGGCGGCAATCAATGCCGATGCGACGCTGACAGGTGCCGGCTACAGTGCGTCCAATGCCGGTGGCGTTCTGCGGATCAGCGGTCCGACCGACGGTTCCTCCTTCACATCCTCTAATCTGACGGGTACTGCGCCGTTCGCCGCCGTTAGTCCGACGCAGGCTGTGGCCGGTGTCAGGCCTGCGCCCTTCACGTCTTCAATGACGGCCTACGACACCCTGGGCAATGAGCACACCGTCAATCTGACTTGGACAAAGCTGCCGCAGGCAAACTTCTGGCAGTTGGATGTGAATATTCCGACGGCGACCAGCGGTGGTAGCCTTGGACCTTACAACGCCCAATTCGACACGGACGGCAAGTTCCTGGGCTTCGATACCAACGGATCGTTGGCCAGCCTCGAAGACACCGATGGCATTGTCACGATGGCCGCTGTCACCTTCCCCGGCGCGGCGGGCCAGAACCTTACGCTGGACTTCGCGGCGGAGGGGCTCACCCAGTTCGCCGACGCAAAGCGCCAGCTGGCGCCGCGGGGGCTGAACCAGGACGGTTACGGGGCCGGCCAGTTCCGGGATCTGGTGATCGACGAGGAAGGCTTCGTCACCGCCAACTACACCAACGGGACGACCCGCACCCTGTACCAGATTCCGCTGGCCAACTTCGCCAATCCCGGGGCGCTGGTTCGGGCGGACGGCGGATACTTCGTCGAAACCCGCGACAGCGGCATGGCGACCATGAACGCCGCCGGGTCGGGCGGCACCGGCGGGCTGACGCCCAGCGCGCTGGAAGGCTCGAACGTGGACATCGCGGACGAGTTCTCGAAGATGATCGTCACCCAGCGCGTCTTCTCCGCAAACGCGAAGACCATCTCGACCAGTGATGACATGCTGGAGCAGGTGATCCAGCTCAAGCGCTGATCCCGGGGCTCGGCGCAGCGTGAACGCGCCGGTTCCGCCCGTTCCATTGACCGTACCCGGATGGTCATCAGGAATGGGCGGGGCCGGCGCGTTGCGTTTTACGGGGTCCTGATTGGCCCTGCCTGCAAGGGGATCCCGGATTACGTGTGTAAAGGTCTTGGGATTGCTTTGCGGCGAGGGGCGGTTTGGCCCCCACAGGGCAGCCTCAATATAAAAAAAGCAGCACCGTTTTGTGGTGCTGCCCATGGGATTCGTTAGGTGTGGTTGGTCGTCGCCGACGGTGCCCCGCGGCCCCGGTTGGAGCTTGCGGCTCAGGCAACGATGGCGATGCGCGGCCCTGACGCCAACGAGGGCTTTTCGACAGCTTCGGCCTCGGCGGGGGGCGTGGGGGCATTCGCCGACGCACCTTCGACCGGTCTGGCTGCTGTCCGGTTCAGCACCGAGGCTGCTTCCGCAATTCCATCCTGGTGATCGGACTGAACGCGGGATTCCCCCTCGGCGCTCTGTTGCCGGCGGTACGCTTCGACTTGCATCTCCGACGGATACTGCCGTTGTACATCGCCCGTGGCCGGATCAAGGAAGGACACGACCACGACATTTGCTTCTGCGTCGAAGCTCAGCCGCGGGCTGACGTAGAACTCCGTCGGCTGCTCATCCTGGAAGGGCGCGCCTTCATCCTCTTCCATCTGTGCGGCAAGGGGAGGCGGGCCATTCGGATTGGCGCTGGGGTCGGAGCGCAGCTCTGACGGCTGCCCGTCAACGGGCGAGCGAATCGCAAGAGCGCTCTGGACGGCTGGCGTAATCATGGCATCCTCCTATCGTTTTAGTTTCGATTGTCGGGTGCGGAAAGTCAATGTTGTTCGCGCCGGGCAGGGGTGGAAAGAAGTGCCTGCGAATAGGATTGGCCGGCAATAGATGCCGGGCGGCTACGCTCTTTCCGTGCTCGGAACGGGCGCGTTCCGTTTCAGCCGGCCGGGTTGCCGGAATTGGTACGGAATTTGAATGGAGGAGGCGGACGGAGCCGTTTTCTCGTTTCAAGGGCTTGGTGCCATGTCGCTTGATGTTTCGCTGCGCACTGCGATCAGCGGTCTCGCGGTCACCCAAAAGGGTTTGGATGTGGTTTCGCGCAACGTCGCGAACGTTCAGACCCCGGGTTACACGCGCAAGATCCATCAGCAGGCGCCCTTGGATCCGCAGGTTGGCGGCGCGCGGGCGCTGGATCCGATCCGGATCGTGAACGAGGCGCTGCAGCGCGACTACATCAAGCAGAATGGGGTGGTCGGCTATCTCGAGACCCGGGAGTCGATCCTGAAACGTATCGAGGTCGCCCACGGAAACCCCGAGGACCACAACTCGCTCGCCAGCTTGTACGGCAAGCTCCAGGAGGGTTTCGCTTCGCTTGCTGGCACGCCTGAATCCGGGCCCTACCGGCAGCGCGTCGTGGACGAGGCAAGGCGGCTGGCCGAGGGTATGAACGGCCTCGCCGAAGTTTACAATAAGGAGCGCGACCGCACGCAGGAGGAAATTGCCGCCTCCGTCCGGAGGATGAACACGCTCACCGCGCAGATCGCGGACTTGAACCGTCAGATCAGCATGGCGGTGGTTCAGGGGCGCGGCGTCCCGGACCTGGAGGATCAGCGCGACGAGTTGGTCCGGAACCTGTCCGAGCAGATGGACATCAACACGGTCAAGCGCGCCGATGGCGTGGTGGTGGTCCTGACCAGTAACGGGCGTACGCTGGTCGAGCGGTCAGCGCAGCCGCTGACGTTCCAGATGACAAAGACCGACGAGCGGTCCTACTACGACCGTGACGGCCGATCGGGGATCAATCCGATCCTGCTGAACGGGGAGGATGTCACCCCCGAACTGCAGGGGGGCAAATTGGGCGCCCTGATCGAGTTGCGCGATAAGACCATTCCCCAGTTCCAGGCCCAGCTGGACGAGTTTGCCTACCGGCTGGCAACCGCGTTCGAAAGCGCCTGGGGAACGAACGACAATGGCACGCCCGCCGATTACACGGACGACATCCATTCGGGGCTGAAGCTGTTTGTGGACTCGGACCCGGCGCAGCCACGGGATGTGCCCGTGAAGTATCCGGCTGGCGTTGCGCCGCCGCTGAGCAACCCTGCCGAGCGCCAGCGCATCGGTTTCGCGTCCCGCATCATGATCAACCCCACCGTTTCGGCCGACCCCAATCTGGTGCAACGTGGCACGAACATGAGCCCGGCGATCACCAGCCCGGCCGACACGCGTCTGATCGATGCCGTTCGCAGGAATGTCCTTGAACGCGCCGACACGCCCTTCGACACCGCGGGCTTGGGGCCGTTCGGGAAGATTTCCACCGGGCTGCCGCCGGCCGGCAGTTTTGCGGACTACGCGACCGAGGTCGTCGCCTATCAGGCCGTGACGCGCAGCGACACCACCGTGGGCATCCAGGGTGAGGTTCGGTACCGCGAAGCGCTCAGCACCCGTCTCCAGGACGAGACCGGGGTGAACCTGGACCAGGAAATCACCCTGCTGATCCAGCTGCAGCAGACCTACGGTGCGAACGCCCGTGTGGTCACCACCAACCAGCAGATGTTCGACGATCTCCTCCGGGCCTTCGGCTAAGCTAGGAACAGGATTTTAAGCCATGACCTCCGTTTCGACGCTTGGTACCTACCAGCGGCTGATGCTGCAGAACAGCCTGACGCAGCAGAGAATCTCGGACATCCAGACCCAGATCGGCAGCGGCAAGAAGGGGACCGCCTACGGCGATTTTGGCCCTGCCGACAGCCGGACGTCGCTTGATCTGCGGCCCGTCGTGGATCGGCTGGAGGCCTATCAGCGGAACATCGCGCTCAGCAAGCAGCGCACGGACTCCATGGAAACCTCCCTGCGCCGGGTCAGCGACATCGCCCAGCGGGTCTTCGATCGGATAACCGTGCAACTGGGGCCGGGCAATTCCGACGTAGCCATCCTCCAGGAGGAGGCCCGGAAGGGACTGCGCGAGCTTGTCTCGGTTCTGAACACCGAGGTCGGTGGACGGCAGCTGTTCGCCGGTGGCGAGGTGGGCAGGGCTCCCATCAGCCTGGACGGCATCGATGCGCTGATCACGGCTTTCGAGAGTGCGACGGCGGCCGACCTGGCCGTGAACGGCGGCCGGGACCTGATCACCGACTACACCAACATCAGCCGCCGGTTGAATACCGCGGACCCTGCCACGCCGGTCACTCTGCTGAACCGGCCGCTGACGGGTTTGTATCCCCCCAGCCTGTACGCCGCCAGTAACAGCATCGAGACGGCCTCGACGATTGCCGACGGGCTGCGACAGGTTATTTCCCAGCCGACCCTATACAATAACAATACCATCGTCGATCCGAACGCGCGCAGCCAAGTGACGTCGACGACCAGCGTCACCCTCCCGGTGGCGGGCGGCACGGTCCTTACGTTCGCGGCGACCGATCCGGGCCCGGCGCTGAGCGTCGGCATGAACGTCGAAATCAATGACGGCGCAACTCCGCCGACCCGGACGCTCACCGGCGAAGTGATGTCGTACGATGGCGGAACCGTCCAGATCCGCGTCATCGGTTCCAATGGGCCGGCCGGTGCCCACGCCAGCTGGAACATCAGCGGCGATGCTCCGAACCAGGCGCTACGCGCGGACGCGTGGCAGTTCCGCGAGATGATGCGCGGGATGGCCATTGCCGCGACCATCGAGCTGCCTCAAAATCCGACCGCCGCGCAGTCGGAGGGGTTCCGCAACGTGCTTCAGCACGCCCGCGACTCCATCATGAATGGTAAAAAGGAGTTGGATAACCAGATCGGCGTCCTGGGCAACACCGCCAAGCAGATCGAGGCCGTGGGCAAGAACCACGACATGATGGGCAAGGCATACCAGATCACTCTGGGGCACGCCGAAGACGTCGACATGGCGGACGCCATCTCCAAGCTCCAGCTGGCGCAGGTTCAGTTGCAGGCGTCGTTCCGGGTGACCGCGCAAATTCGCGATCTGACCCTGATCAACTTCCTGTAAAGGCGTACTGGCGAAGAATGTGCGCGGCGGTCCCGTCGGGGCTGCCGCGCCCGTTCAGGATACGCACTTTGGCGGCAGCCGCCGCCGACTCCTCAAATCAAGGCACCGGAATGCAGGACAATTCCTTGAACGCATCCGAGCCCGAGGTTGGTGCCCGGACGGATGCCGCCGCCGCCGCGCTTTACGACACGCTGGAGCTGGCGATCCGGCATCTGGACCGTGGCGAGCCCGCGTTGGCTCTGCCGCTGCTGGAGCAGGCGGTGAGCTCTGCGCCGGAGTTCCCGTTCGCGGTCCGTCTCCTCGGCGATGCCAAGCGTGAGCTGGGTGATTTCGAGGCCGCCGAGACGGAATACAAGCTCGCGATGATGCTCGACCCGAACGTCTCCGGCGTCGATCTGGGGTTGGGACAGGTGATGCTCGCCACCGGGCGCCTGGATGAGGCGGCCCAGCATCTGGCGAAGGCGGTGGCGGCCAATCCCGATCTGTGGCCGAGTCTCCATGAACTCGGTTCCGCTTTGCTGGATGCGGGGCGCCCGGCGGACGCGATGCTGGCCTTCCATGCCATCCGCGAGGTGGCGCCGGACGCGGACGGTGTGGCGTTGCTGGCTATCGGGGTCTGCCTGCGCGCCATGGGACGGGACGACGACGCCATCGCCGCGTACCGGGCGGCGGCCGAGGCCCAGCCGGCACTCGCGGAGGCGCACGAGAATTTGGCCACCGCCCTGTACGCCTCCGGCCGGGCGGACGAGGCCGGGCAGGCGGTCCGGAATTGGCTGGCCGCCTTGCCGAATGATCCGGTGGCAGCCCATCTGGCGGGCGCCCTTGGCGCTGCGAACAAGCCGCCGGCCGCGTCCGCCGCGTACATCCGGGCCACCTTCGATCGGCAGGCCGCCCACTTCGACCAGGCTTTGGCCAGCGTCGACTACAGTGTGCCCAACCTGATCGCCGCGAAGGTGGCGGGGATCCTGAACCCCAAGCCTGCCGGACTGGACGTTGTCGACATCGGCTGCGGTACCGGCCTGTCCGGGGCCGTCCTTCGGCCCTGGGCCCGTACGCTGGTCGGAGTCGATCTGTCACCCAGCATGCTTGAGATCGCGCAGGCGCGGGGCATTTACGATCGGTTGGAACTGACCGAAGCCCAGGCCTTTCTGCAGGCCCATCCTGCAACATACCACCTGATCACGGCCGCCGACGTGTTGATCTATGCCGGCGACCTGGCGGGATGGGTGCAGTCGCTGGCCGGCGCACTGCGTGTCGGTGGAGCTGTCGCGGCGAGTGTGGAAACCCACGAGGGGCCCGAACCGTGGCGCCTGCTGGCCAGCGGACGTTACAGCCATGCCGTTCCTCCCCTGGTCGCCACGTTCGAGGCGGCGGGGCTGACGGTCAAGTCGGTCGAACCGGCGGTCTTGCGCAAGGAGCGCGGCACGGCGGTCGAAGGCACCGTGCTGATTGCCGTCAAAGGACGGTGAACGGCAGGCCGGCCCGAATTTGCAAAGCCTTTACCATCTTCAATCCATGATGCGGGACAGGTCGCAACCGTCGATCTACGACGTGTTTGCGCCAGAGACAGCTGCAGGTGCGGTTCGATGAATTCCTGGGACGAAAACGTCTTCGACCTCAACGGTCGGTCGATCATGATCACCGGAGGCACCGGTTCGTTCGGTCGGAGCTTCGTCCGTGAGATCCTGCGCCGCTACAAGCCGCGCCGCGTGGTCATATACTCGCGCGACGAGCTGAAGCAGTACGAGATGCAGACCGATCCGGAGTTCGCGAACCGCCCCGAACTGCGCTTCTTCATCGGGGATGTCCGTGACCTGGCCCGGCTGGAGCTGGCCATGGACGGCATCGAGATCGTGGTCCATGCCGCCGCCTTGAAGCAGGTGCCGACGGCGGAATACAACCCGATGGAGTGCATCCGCACCAACGTCATGGGTGCGGAGAACGTCATGCTGGCGGCGATACGCGGCAATGTGGAGAAGGTGATCGCGCTGTCCACCGATAAGGCGGCCAGCCCGGTCAACCTGTACGGCGCAAGCAAGCTCGCGTCGGACAAGATCATGATCGCGGCCAACAATCTGGCCGGCCGGCGCAACACGCGCTTTGCCGTGGTCCGCTATGGCAACGTTGTGGGATCGCGCGGCAGCGTCGTCCCCTTCTACCGTCGCCTGATCCAGGATGGGGCGAAGTCGTTGCCGATCACCGACCCGCGCATGACGCGGTTCTGGATCACGCTGCCGCAGGGCGTCGGGTTCGTCCTGCATTGCCTCAACCGCATGAAGGGTGGCGAGATCTTCATTCCGAAGATCCCCAGCATGCGCATCGTGGATCTGGCGCGGGCCATGGCGCCCCACCTGGATACGCACGTGGTGGGCATCCGCCCCGGCGAGAAGCTGCACGAAGCGATGATCACCGAGGACGACAGCTATTACACGCTGGAGTTCGACGACCATTATGTGATCGAACCGACCTTTGTCGATTCGGATGCGGCCCGCCACCCGGGTGGACGGCCGGTCCCGGAGGGGTTCCGGTACGCCAGCAACCTGAACGGCCACTGGCTGAGCGCCGAGGAGATGCTGCGCCTCATCTGAGACGCGGCCCCCTTGGTGGTGGCGGAGCCGAGGAGATGAAACGGTGACCGGACGATTCCTCCCCTACGGCCGCCAACTGATCGAGGCCGACGACATTGCCGCCGTGACGGCCGCCCTGCAGGGCGACTATCTCACCACCGGCCCGATGGTGGAGCGGTTCGAGGAGTCCCTGCGCCAGGCCACCGGCGCGCCCTTCGCCGTCAGTTGCGCCAATGGAACGGCGGCCTTGCACATGGCCATGCTGGCGTTGGACCTGAAGCCCGGCGATGTCGCCGTGGTGCCGGCCGTGACGTTCCTGGCAACGGCCAACGGCGCGCGGTTCTGCGGTGCCGATGTCGTGTTCGCCGACGTCGATCCGCAGACGGGTCTGATGACGCCCGACACCTTACGGGAGGCCCTGGGCCGGTCCGGGGGGCGGGCGCGCGTCGTGTTGCCGGTCCACCTGAACGGTCAGCCTTGCGACATGCCGGCGATCCGGGCCATTGCCGACGAAGCCGGTCTCGCGGTTGTCGAGGACGCCTGCCACGCGCTGGCCACCCGCCATGCGGAGCCCGAACCGGCCCTCGTGGGCGCGTGCCGGTGGAGCGACATGGCGTGCTTCTCGTTCCACCCGGTCAAGGCCATCGCAATGGGCGAGGGCGGGGCGGTCACGACCCGCGACGAGCGTCTGGCCGACCGCCTGCGGCTGTTCCGCAGCCATGGCATGGAGCGGCGGCCCGACCGCTGGGTGGGGCGGGACGCCGGGTTCGACCCGCCGGGCGATCCGTGTCCCTGGTACTACGAGCAGCAGGTGCTCGGGTACAACTACCGCCTGACGGACATCCAGTGCGCCCTGGGCGTGAGCCAGTTGGCCAAGCTGCCGCGGTTCATGGAACGGCGGCGCGCCCTGGTGGCGGCCTACGACCGCCTTCTTGCCCCGTTCTCGAACCTCGTCCGGCCGGTTGGCCGGGTCCCGACCGCGGAAACCGGCTGGCATCTCTACGCCGTCCATGTGGATTTTGCGGCGGCGGGCACCACCCGCACCCGGTTGATGCGCGCGCTGGCGGCCGAAGGGGTTGGGACCCAGGTCCATTACATCCCCGTGCCCGACCAGCCGTTCCACAAGGCATCGGCCGAAGGCGCTCAATTCCCCGGAGCGCAGGCCTACTACGACCGGGCGCTGTCGCTGCCGCTCCAGGCCGGGATGGACGAGGCGGACGTGGCCTTCGTGGTTCGCACGCTGGTGCGGGTGCTCGCCGGCCAATAGGCGTTCCCCCCCGTTTTCGCAAACCAGTGGAGGGCGTCGGCGACGATCGTCTCGATCCCGGCGCGCTGCGGGAACCACCCTAGAAGCCTACGTGCGCGTCCGTTGTCGGCAACGAGGCGCGACGGATCACCGGCCCGCCTGGGATTGATCTCGACAGGAACCCGCCGGCCGGACACGCGCTTGATGGCGGATAGGATTTCGCGCACCGAGTGACCAGTGCCCGTGCCCAAGTTCACATCCAGGCTCCCGCCGCCGGCGAGAAGGTGGTCCAGCGCCGCCACATGGGCGCTGGCGAGATCCATGACATGGATGTAGTCGCGTACGGCGCTGCCATCGGGCGTGTCGTAGTCGGTGCCGAACAGGCGGAACGCCGGGGCATGGCCCAACATCGCCAGGATCGCGAGCGGGATGGCGTGGGTTTCCGGATCGTGCCGTTCACCGATCTCGCCGTCCGGGTCGGCGCCGGCTGCGTTGAAATAGCGCAACCGGACGGTTCGGACTCCGTGGGCCGTTTCCGCGTCGCGGAACAGGTCCTCGGCCATTTTCTTCGAGCGCCCGTATGGACTGAGGGGATTGGGTGGGCACGCCTCGGCGACGGGCACATACGCGGGCGTGCCGTAGATTGCGCAGGTGCTGGAAAAGACGGCGGCCCGCAAGCCCGTCCGGCGCATGGCTTCGACCAGGCTCGCCGTGCCGCCCACATTGTTCAGGTAGTACAGGCCCGGGCACTCGGTGGACTCGCCCACATAGGCGTATGCGGCGAAGTGCACGATGGCCGACGGCTCGTGATGATGGATACAGGCGATCAGGCGCTCGGTGTCCAGCAGGTTGCCGGTCTCCAAGGGCCCCCAAAGCACAGCCGATTTGTGGCCGCGTTCAAGGCTGTCGTAGACCACCGGGATGTGACCGGCGGCCGCCAAGGCCTTGCATGTGTGACTGCCGATGAAGCCAGCGCCGCCGGTAACCAGAACCTTGGCCATTGGGGGGACCTTCCCTCGCAAGGCGCCGCCCCATATCCCCCTCCTGCCGATCTACCGGGAGCGGGCGGGGTGGGGGATATTGAGTGGACGCGGGGCCCCACCGCAGGGGGCAATCCAGGAGGAAAGGCGTGGACGAGGCACAAGTTCCGTTGTTGGAGCGGCTGCAGTTGAAACTGTTGGCATCGGCCGCGCAGTCGACGGGCGCGGCGCTGCGCGAGGCGCTGTGCACCGAACCCGACCGGGATCTCGTGCGGCGCCTGGCCGCCGAGGCCCAGTCCCTTCTGGCGGAATTCCTGGAGGACTACGGCGGCACGTCCTGAGCGTCGGCCCGGCACGGGGCTTCGCAGCGGGCGGGTGGAACCGCTCGGCAGGGGCTCAGTGGTAGAAGCCCTCGGCGCTGATTTTGCCGCGGAACACCCAGTAGCAATAGGCGGTGTAGACGAGGATGGTCGGGATCAGGAAAACCATGCCGACCAGCAGGAACATCTGCGTTTCCGGCGGCGACGCCGCCTGCTGGATCGTGACCGAGAACGGGATCAGGTATGGCCACAGGCTGACGGCGATCCCGATGTAGGACAGTAGGAACAGACCCATCGCCAGGATGAAGGGGCGCACTTCGCCCCGACCCGCAGCCGACCGCCACAAGGACACCGCCAGTACCGCGGTGACGATCGGGACAGGCGATAGCAGCAGGATGTTCGGCCAACTGAACCAGCGCTCCACGATCTGCGGGTGCAGGGTTGGGGTTAGCAGGCTGACCAGGACGATGAAGGCGAGCACGGCGTAGAGCAGGAGGCGGGTGACGCTGCGTGCCCACGCCTGCAGGCCGTTTTCACTGCGCCAGATCAGCCACGTTGCGCCCAGCAGCGCATAACCGAAAACCAGGGCCAATCCGACCAGCAGGCTGAACGGCGTCAGCCAATTCAGCGGCCCGCCGACATAGGTGCGCCCCTCGACCGGAATGCCTTGGATGAAGGTGCCGAGCGCCACACCCTGCATGAACGTCGCCACCAGGGACCCGAAGTGGAAGCTCCGATCCCACAGCCAACGACTGGTCCGCGCCTTGAACCGGAACTCGAAGGTGACGCCGCGGAAGATCAGCGCCACAAGCATGAACAGGATGGGCAGGTAAAGGGCCGGGAGGATCACCGTGTAGGCAACCGGGAACGCCGCGAACAGGCCCGCCGCGCCCAGGATCAGCCAGGTTTCGTTGAAGTCCCAGATGGGCGCGACCGAGTTCATCATCACATCCCGGTCGGTGTCCGTCGGCGCGAACGGGAACAGGATGCCGAGGCCGAGGTCGAACCCGTCCATCAGCACGTACATGAACACGGCAAACCCGATGATGCCGGTCCAAATGAGTGTCAAGGTGGGGGAGAAGGCGGCGTCCATGGCGATTCAATCCGCGGCCGGTCCGAAACGTTCATCGGGTTTGGACAGGGGGCGCTTCGGCCGGTGCGCTTCGTTGCGCGACAGGGCCGTGGTTTGGGACAGGGGCACCGTGGGCCCGATCGCGAGGACCCGCAGGATGTAGTAGGTGCCCGCCGAGAACACGAAGGCATAGACCACGACGTAGGTGAGCAGTGACGCCAGCGCCGTGGGTCCGGTCAACGACGGCGTCACGGATTCGGATGTCCGCAGCAGGCCGTAAACGGTCCACGGTTGGCGGCCGATCTCCGTGGTGAACCAGCCGCACAGGATGGCGATGAACCCGATGGGCAGGCAGGCCACGCACACCCGCTGGAACCAGCGCGCGGTGTAGAGGCGGCCTCTCAACCGGAGATACAGGCTGACGAAGCCGATCAGTGCCATCAGCAGCCCGATGCCGACCATGATGCGGAAGGTGAAGAACACGATCTCCACCGGTGGCCGGTTTTCCGGCGGCACCTCCTTGAGACCGGGGACCCTGCCTTCCAGCTCATGGGTCAGGATCACGCTGGACAGGCCCGGGATCGCGATTTCGTAGTGGTTCCGCTCGGCTTCGCGGTCCGGGATGCCGAACAGGATCAACGGTGCGCGTGGGCCGCCGTCCCAGTGGCCTTCCATGGCCGCCAACTTCGTCGGCTGGTGGTCGAGCGTGTTCAGTCCGTGCAGGTCCCCCATGACGATCTGCCAGGGGGCGAGCACCGTGATCAGGCCCAGGCTCATGGAAAAGCCGATGCGCGCGTGCTCCACGAACCGCTGTTTCAAAAGGTACCAGGCACTGGCCGCCGCCACGACGAACGCGGTGGTCAGGTAGAAGGCGGTGACCGTATGCAGCAGGCGGTACGGGAAGGACGGGTTGAAGACCACGTTCCACCAGCTGGTCACGTAGAACCGGCCGTCATCCCCTATGCGGAAGCCGTCCGGTGTGTGCATCCAGCTGTTGGCGGACAGGATCCAGAATGACGAAAGGATGGTTCCCAGCGCCACCGCGACGGCGGCGAGGAAGTGCATCACGGGGGGAACGCGGTCGCGGCCGAACAGCAGGATTCCGAGGAAGGCCGCCTCGAGGAAGAAGGCGGTCACGACCTCGTACTGGATCAGGGCGCCGAGAACGAACCCCGTGCGGTCGGACCAGACCGACCAGTTCGTACCGAACTGGTACGACATGACGATCCCCGACACCACGCCCATACCGAACGAGACGGCGAAGACCTTGGTCCAGAACTCCGACAAGGTCCGGTAGACCGGCCGGTCGGTGCGCAGCCACAGCGCTTCGAGCACCACGATCCAGGACGCAAGTCCGACCGTGAAGCCGGGGAACAGGATGTGGAAGGAAACCGTGAACGCGAACTGAATCCGGGACAGGATCAACGGATCGAGTTCCATGGTGCACCTCCCGTGATCCCGGCATGTGGCGGCCCCGGTGGGATCCGCCCCAAGGACGACCGCCACGTCCGCTCCGCCCCGGCTCCCCGGCTCAACGCCTGGAATGGATCTGGGTTTCCTCGACGGGCCGCACAGGGACAGGTTGTCTCGGGTGCGTTCCCCCGGAAGGGAAAAGGGCGCGGACCAGCCGCGCCCCCTTCCGTGACGTGCGCCCCGTCGGGCGGGGATCAGCGGGTCGGGCTGCCTCCGCTACCGCCGGCCGGACCGCCGCCGGTGGCCCCGCCACCTGTGGCGCCGCCGCCGGTCGTACCGCCACCCGTGGTGCCGCTACCCGTGGTGCCACCGCCCGTGGTGCCACCGCCCATGGTGCCGCCGCCCGTCGTGGTTCCGCCGGTCGTGGTTCCGCCCGAATTGGCGGTGGGATCAGCGGGGTTGTTTTCGGTCGTCGAGCCGGCGGGTGTGCCGTCGGGGTTCGGGGTCCGCAGGCCCGTCTGACCGGGAACGGTGCTCTGTCCCGGAACAGACCCTTGGCTTGCGCCGAGCGGATTGTCGGTGCCCGTGCCGACCGTGGACCCGGAGGTGCCGCCGACCGGCGGAACCGTCGGCGGCGGAATGATGCCGGTGCCGGGCATCGGAGCGCGTTCGGACTGCGCGAACGCCGCGCCGGCAGCCATCAGGGCGATGGCCGAAACCGCACTGAATACGACCTTCCGCATGAACTTACCTCCGTCTGGGTTGGACCTGTTTCGGCTCTTGCCGCGGCAGAAGGGTTAGAACCGCTTCCGAAGGCCCAAACACGGGGGGAGGGGATGCTGTTCAGATCCACCGGCGCACCTTATCCGGTTGCGGGCCGAACCCGGCCGGCGGATCAGCGGGATTCGGCCAGTGTGGTGGTCCCGATGCGCTGCATCACCGCGTCGAGGCGGCCTTCGCCCTCGCGGGCGAGCCATGTCAGCGCAGCCCGGCCGTCCGGGCGAAGTTCGAGGCGGAGGCGGTTGCGGTCCGGTTCGTCGAACACAAGGGCGCCGCGCTCCAGCCGGCCCTCGCGCCGGATGGTCTCGCCGGCCTGACCCGGTTCCGGCCCCGCACCGAGTTGATAGACCAGGGTCGCGCGTTGGGGATCGGCCCGTTCAACTGTGATCTCGATCTCCCGGCCGTTCGGATAGAAGCCGTACCAACGGCCGATGAACGGCGCGCGCGCCGCGCCGCCTGCCGACGCCTGGGCCGCGGCCACCGTTTCGGTGCGCCGGCCCCATTGCGACTCGCACGGCGGATCGCCGGCCTGGGGGGCTGTCTCGGCGAAGCGGGCGACGCAGGCACCGAAGCGGCGGACGAATAATCCGCTCGCCGAGGCCGCGTGGCCGATCAGGTCGGTCGGCTGGTCCAGCACCAGATGCGGCAGGCCCTTCGCGGCCAGGATCGATTCCACCCGCTCCGCACGGCCGCCGGGGTCGAAGGCATCGCCATGGAAGAAGGCCAGCATCACCCGCGCCCTGCGGACGCGCTCGACGATCGTATAGAGGACCTTTGCGTTCATCTTCCAGGTGTTCGGGGCCTCCTGGAAGCTGCCGTAGGCGGCCGGGGCGGTGCCGATCACCGCATCGATGCTGTCGGTGGCTCCGGCGGCCATCAGCGAGATGAACGCCCCGTAGGACTGGCCCGCCAGGACGATGCGGCCGTAGCCGCGCGTCCTGAACTCGTCGGCACGGGCCGCCAACGCGGTGGCGCTGTCGTTCAGCGTGTCCGACCGGCGCAGGCGGTTGAAGCGGACGACGTCGAACCCCGCTTCGCGCAGGGTGCGAAGGTACAAGGGCGAGGAGGCTTCGGAGTCCTCGGAGTGGACCGAGCGGCCGTGGCTCCAGACCACGATGCCTTTCGCTTGGCCGGGGCCCAGTTCGGGCTGGTCGGAGAACACCGGCTCGATCCACATCCGTGCCGTTGCCGGTGCGGCAAAACCCGCCACCGCCGCCAGGACCAGAACCGCCCGCCGAACGCCTTTGCCCAACGACATGCCCCTGCCCCTCCGCTTAGGTCGGGCGTGAAGCTGGCTCGGCCATGGTTAATGGCGGGTTTCCCTTCGGCGTGGGGGATGGTGAAATCACAGCGACATCCCGGATCGGGCACGCCGCCGTTGCAACCGGTCGGGGCGGGGGCTGTTGAGGGGACGGAGGTGCCCGCATGCCGAGACCGATTTCGACCCTCACCCTTGCCGCCGGGGCCGCATTGCTTGCCGCCACCGCGTGGGCCCTGTCCCGCCAGCGCGCGGCCCGCCCCGGCCCGGGCGGCTTCCCCGCATGGAACGATCCGGGCGTGCCGGAAGGGTTGGACGCCCAACCCCACCGCGGAGCCGGTCCGGAGCACATGCGCACACCCCCTGTCCGTCCCTGGAACAAGGTCGACGAGGCGTCGGACGAATCCTTCCCCGCCAGCGATCCGCCTTCCTACTATCCGATCGGCGGGAACCGGTCCGAATAGGGCCGGTGCAGGGCCGCCGCCGGCAAGGACGGCACGTTGCGCCCGCGCCCGGCTGCCCTTAGGCTCCCATCCCGTGAACACGGATGGGGGCTCGGGGACATGACGGACACGGTTGCCAAGGCGCGGGCTGCACTGGATAGCGGGCGGGCTTCGAGCCGCGCGCTCGTCGATGCCGCTTTGGATCGCATCGCCGACCCGGCGGGCGAGGGCGCCCGCACCTTCACCCGTGTCTACCCCGCTGCCGCCAGGGCGGCCGCCGACGCGTTCGACGGGCTGCACCGGGCCGGAGTGGCGGCGGTGTCGCCGTTGGCCGGACTGCCCGTGTCGGTGAAGGACCTGTTCGACGTGGCGGGGGAAACCACGACCGCCGGGGCCGCTGTCCGCGCCGAAGCGCATCCAGCCGCCCGCGACGCCCGGATCGTGGCGCGGCTGCGACGCGCGGGGGCGGCCATCGTCGGCAAGACCACGATGACGGAATTCGCGTTCCATGGCCTTGGCCTGAACCCGCACCACGGAACGCCGCGCAATGCCTATGGCCGCATTGGCCAGGGTGCGGCCGGGGAGGGGCTGATACCGGGCGGATCGTCGTCCGGGGCCGCGGTTTCGGTGACGGACGGCATGGCGGTGGTGGCGGTCGGCACGGACACCGGCGGATCCGTCCGGGTTCCCGCCGCCATGAACGGCCTTGTCGGTTTCAAGCCCACCGCCCGGCGTGTGCCGCAGGAGGGATGCTTCCCCCTCTCCACACAGCTCGACTCCATCGGGCCGCTGGGCCGGACGGTGGCCTGCTGCGTGGCCTTGGATCGCGTCCTGGCGGGGCACGATCCCGAGGATGGCGAGCCGGCCGCACTGCCGGCCGCGACCTTGTCCCTGTTCGTGCCGACCAACTACCTTTTCGACGAGGTCGCACCGGACGTGGCCCGCGCGTTCGACCGCGCGCTCGCACGGTTGCGCGATGCGGGTGTGCGGGTGGTGGAGGGACCACTGCCCAGCATCGAGATAATGCGCGAGCTGGTGGGCTACGGCGGCTTCTCGAGCGCCGAGTCGTGGGCCAAGCTCAAGCACCACGTGTTGGAGGAGTCCCACCGCATGGATCCGCTGGTGGTCGCCCGCGTGCGCCGGGGCGAGACGATCACCGCGGCCGACTGGATCGCCATGACGGAAGGGCGCCGGGCGTTTATCCGCGAGACCTGGGCCGCTTGCGCCGGCTTCACGGCGATCGCATGCCCGACATCGCCCGTGACCGCGCCGCGGATCGCCGACATGGAGGCCGACCTGGATCTCCGCGGGCGTCAGAACATGCTGATCCTGCGGAACACCATGGTCGGGAATTGGCTCGACGCATGCGCGGTCACCATTCCCTGCCATGCGCCGGGGGATGCGCCCGTCGGGTTCATGATGACGGCGCCGGGCGGCCGGGACGACCACCTGCTGGGTGCCGCTCTGACCGTCGAGTCGCTGATCGCCGCCCAGGCCGGTTCGACACGTTGACCGGTTCGACACGTTGAATCGCCCGCTGCCGTTTGCCGTTTGCGCCGTTCTGACAATCCTGGCGGCGCACCCCTCGGCTGCGCAGGTCGAGGCGGGCCGTGCCTGGGCGCGGGCCACCCCGCCCGGTGCCCGCACCGGGGTCGTCTATCTGACCGTCGAGAACCGGAACGCCGCCCCCGACCGGCTGGTGCGGGCCGAGACCCCGGTGGCCGAGCGTGCGGAGCTGCACACCCATGACATGGAGGCCGGCGTGGCCCGGATGCGGCCGCTGGCCGGGGTGGAGATGGCGCCCGGGCAGACGACCGTCCTCGCCCCCGGCGGTCTTCATGTCATGCTGGTCGGGCTGCACCGGCAATTGAAGCGCGGCGAGGCGTTCGCGCTGACCCTTGTCTTCGAGCGTGCGGAGCCGGTCACGCTCGAAGTCCGGGTCGAAGGACCGGGTGCCGGCGGCCCCTCGCAAGGGCACCACCACGGTCATTGACACCACCCAGCGGAAGTTTTGACTTCCGCTGGGTGGCGGGCGCGACCGCGCCCCGCGCCGCCATGGTTTTCAACAGGGGGCGCGTAAGCCGAGCGGAGCGCCGGCGTTTGAGGAACGAGCCGAGTGCATGGAGACATCCGCCCGGCGGTGTGGGACCTCGCGTTCGTCCAGAAATTTCCTGAGAAACCAAAGAGTTGCGCGCTTCCACGGCGTGCACGGGCGCCCCTTGACAGCAAATTGGGACGAACTTACATCGCCTGCCGTTAGCACTGCCCGGCTGGGAGTGCTAACGCAGTTCGAGTGGCATTCGCTTAAAGCAAGGAGTGTCAGACATGCGTTTCCGCCCGTTGCACGACCGCGTGGTCGTCCGCCGCATTGAGCAGGACCAGAAGACCGCCGGCGGCATCATCATCCCCGACACCGCCAAGGAAAAGCCGATGGAAGGCGAAGTCCTGGCCGTCGGTCCGGGTGCCCGCGACGAGAACGGCAAGGTCGTCCCGCTGGACGTCAAGGTCGGCGACCGCGTCCTGTTCGGCAAGTGGTCGGGGACCGAGGTGAAGCTCGA
>DASQNC010000067.1 GCA_035645145.1 Azospirillaceae bacterium
GAGATGGTGATGCCGGGCGACAACATCTCGATCGAGGTGCACCTGATCGCGCCGATCGCGATGGACGAGGGCCTGCGCTTCGCCATCCGCGAGGGCGGCCGCACCGTCGGTGCCGGCGTCGTCGCCAAAATCATCGAGTAACGACGCGGCGAAAATCGCAGTCGATTCTTTCGGGCGGGTTTCCTATATAAGAACCCGCCCGATTGCAGGAGCGTAGCTCAATTGGTAGAGCACCGGTCTCCAAAACCGGGGGTTGTGGGTTCGAGCCCCGCCGCTCCTGCCACTTGAAAGAGTGGCTGAACGACAGGAAGGAGAAGGCGCTGGGGGCTTCCCGGCGCCGTTCGACATTATGACGAAGACCAGTCCCGCTGAATTCGCCCGCGAAGTGCGCCGCGAGGCCACCAAAGTGACGTGGCCCTCCCGCAAGGAGACGCTCGTTACGACGGCGATGGTCTTCGTGATGGTGTTCCTGGCTGCCCTCTTCTTCTTCGTGGTCGATAGCGTCATCGCGTCGGCCATCCAGATTATTCTCGGCATCGGGGGCTGACGACCATGGCCATGCGCTGGTACGTCGTGCACGCCTATTCCAACTTCGAGCGCAAGGTCGCGGACGCGATCCGCGAAAAGGCGGCGCAGAAGGGGCTTGCGGACAAGTTCGAGCAGATCCTGGTTCCCACCGAGGAGGTGGTCGAGGTCCGCCGCGGCACCAAGTACAACACCGAGCGGAAATTCTTCCCCGGATACGTCCTGGTGAAGATGGATCTGACGGACGAGAGCTGGCACCTGGTCAAGAACACGCCCAAGGTGACCGGCTTCCTGTCGTCGGGTGGCAAGCCTGTTCCGATCTCCGAGAAGGAGGCGGAGCGGATCATGCAGCAGGTCCAGGAGGGGATCGAGCGGCCGAAACCGTCGATCACCTTCGAGATCGGCGAGCAGGTCAAGGTCAAGGAAGGTCCGTTCGAGAGCTTCACCGGCACGGTGGAGGAGGTCGACGAGGAGAAGTCGCGGCTCAAGGTCGCCGTCTCCATCTTCGGCCGGTCGACGCCCGTCGAACTCGAATACACCCAGGTCGAAAAAAGCTGAGGCCGGTCGGTGCGGGGATTTTCCGTCCCCGCGTCGGCCAACCGCGCGGGAGGCCTGGCCAGGGCCGCTGAACCGCGCAACCCGGCGGCGTCCGACGCCGCATCGCAAGGTGGAAGACTATGGCAAAGAAAGTCATCGGTTACATCAAGCTGCAGGTCCCGGCCGGGAAGGCCAACCCCTCCCCGCCGATCGGTCCCGCGCTCGGTCAGCGCGGCCTGAACATCATGGAGTTCTGCAAGCAGTTCAATGCCCGCACCCAGGGCCTTGAGCCGGGCATGCCGATCCCCGTGGTGATCACGGCGTTCTCGGATCGTACCTTCGCGTTCGAGACCAAGACGCCGCCGAACAGCTACTTCCTCAAGAAGGCTGCGGGCATCGACAAGGGCTCGCAGACCCCGGGCAAGGGTGGCACGGTCGGCAAGGTGACCATGGCGCAGGTGCGCCAGATCGCCGAAGGCAAGATGAAGGATCTGAACGCGCACGACGTTGAAGCGGCGATGAAGATGGTCATCGGTTCCGCGCGTTCGATGGGTCTGCAGGTGGTGGAGTAAGGCCATGGCGAAAATCGGTAAGCGGCTCAAGTCCGCCCTCAAGCAGATCGACCGCAACGCCTTCTACGGCCTTGAGGATGCGGTCAAGGTCGTCAAGGGCAACGCCAAGTCGAAGTTCGACGAGACCATCGAGATCGCCATGAACCTGGGCATCGACCCGCGCCATGCCGACCAGATGGTCCGCGGCGTGGTGCAGCTGCCCAACGGCACCGGCAAGACCGTGCGTGTCGCCGTGTTCGCGAAGGCCGGCAAGGCCGACGAGGCCCGTGCGGCCGGCGCCGACGTGGTCGGTGCCGAGGATCTGGCCGACCAGATCCTGGCCGGAAACATCGATTTCGACCGCTGCATCGCCACCCCCGACATGATGGGCGTGGTGGGCCGGCTGGGTAAGGTGCTCGGCCCGCGCGGCCTGATGCCGAACCCCAAGCTCGGCACCGTGACGCCGAACGTGGCCGAGGCGGTGAAGGCGGCCAAGGGCGGTGCGGTCGAGTTCCGCGCCGAGAAGGCGGGTATCGTTCACGCCGGTGTGGGCAAGGCCAGCTTCTCCGAGGCGCAGCTCGCCGAGAACGTCCGCGCCTTCGTGCAGGCGATCCAGCGCGCGAAGCCCGCGGGCGCCAAGGGCACCTACATCGAGAAGGTGAGCCTCAGCTCCACCATGGGCCCGGGCGTGAAGCTCGATCTGGTGGCCCTGCAGCAGGCCACCGCGGGCTAAACGGCCCGCTGGCATAAGGAATACGTCCACCGCACCGGCTTCCGGGCCGGCGGGGTGGCGTCAGGGCGGGCCCGGCGACGGATCCGCCCACCCCTGTCCGAGACTGCAGGCGCCATGGCATCCGCTGCGGCTTAATTGCCCTGCATAGACGGGAGACAAGCAATCCCACCCCCGCACGGCTCACGCCGGCGGGGCGGCGGCTTGAGCTTCTGGGACAGGACCACCGGACCCGCGTCCGGACCCGGCAACGGGGCCAGCGCGGGGCCAAGCGTGCAACGGGTCCTTCCAGGCGACCGGCGACGGGATCCTGGGCGGCCCTTGATGAACGGAGACGATCCGTGGACCGCACTCAGAAGGTCGAATCGGTCGCGGCGTTGCATCGCACGTTCCAGGACGTCCACCTCGTCGTCGTCACCCAGCAGAGCGGGTTGACGGTCGCCGAAGTGACCGACCTCCGGAACAAGATGCGGGCCGCGGGCGCCGGCTTCAAAGTGACGAAGAACCGGCTCGCCCGCATCGCGCTGAAAGGCACGCAGTTCGAAGGCCTCGACGAATTCTTCCGGGGGCCGACCGCCATCGCTTTCTCAAGCGATCCGGTCGCCGCTGCGAAGGTCGCCGTGGATTTCGCGAAGTCGAACGAGAAGCTGCAGATCATCGCCGCCGGTTTGGGACCCCAGGTCCTGGACACCGCCGGGGTGAAGGCGCTGGCCACGCTGCCCTCGCTCGACCAGCTGCGCGCCCAGATCCTGGGCATGATCAACACTCCGGCGACCCGCATCGCCGGCGTGCTGCAGGCTCCGGGTGGCCAAGTGGCCCGCGTGCTGTCGGCCTATTCGAAGAAGGACGCGGCCTGAGCCGCGCCTTGAAGCTGTACCGAACCCAGAAGACAAGCTGTTGGAGCATTGAAAATGGCTGCTGACCTGCAGAAGCTGGTCGACGATCTGTCGGCCCTGACCGTCCTCGAGGCCGCCGAGCTCTCGAAGATGCTGGAAGAGAAGTGGGGCGTGTCCGCTGCCGCTCCGGTCGCCGTTGCCGCCGTTGCGGCCCCGGCCGGTGGCGCCGCTGCCGCTGCCGAGGAGCAGACGGAGTTCACCGTCGTCCTGGCCGACGCCGGCGACAAGAAGATCAACGTCATTAAGGAAGTGCGTACCGTCACCGGCCTGGGCCTGAAGGAAGCCAAGGACCTGGTGGAAGGCGCTCCGAAGACCGTCAAGGAAGGCGTGTCGAAGGAAGAAGCCCAGAAAATCAAGAAGCTTCTTGAAGACGCCGGCGCGAAGGTCGATATTAAGTAAGACCGTCTTGCTGAGCGTAACGCGCCATATTGCATCGCCGAACGGCGGCTGGCCCGGAAGGGCCAGTCGCCGCGCGGCTATTTTTGCCATTTGAGTTGCTGTTGCGTGTCCGGCGCCAATTCCAAGGCCAGGGCCCCACGGGATCCGCACCCGAAGGGCCGGGTTTGCGCCGGGTGAATTTGTCGGAAGGGCGGAACGGGGCTGCCGCGGCTAAGCCGCGCTTGGCTCAGGGCCAGAAGTACCTGAGGTCAGAAGGGTGATCCATGGCGAAGTCGTTTACCGGCCGTAAGCGTGTGCGCAAGAGCTTCGGGCGTATTCCGGAAGTGATCCGGATGCCCAACCTCATTGAGGTTCAGCGCAGCTCGTATGACTACTTCCTCCAGATGGACGTTCCGCACGACAAGCGGAAGAACGTCGGCCTGCAGGAAGTGTTCCGGTCGGTGTTCCCGATCAAGGACTTCTCCGAGCGTTCCATTCTCGACTTTGTCCGTTATGAGCTGGAGCCGCCGAAGTACGACGTGGAGGAGTGCCAGCAGCGCGGCATGACCTATGCCGCGCCGCTCAAGGTTACCCTGCGCTTGACCGTGTTCGACATCGACGAGGACACGGGCCTGCGGTCCATCCGGGACATCAAGGAGCAGGACGTCTACATGGGCGACATGCCCCTGATGACGGAGAACGGCACCTTCGTGATCAACGGGACCGAGCGTGTGATCGTGTCCCAGATGCACCGGTCCCCGGGCGTCTTCTTCGACCACGACAAGGGCAAGACCCACTCGTCGGGCAAGTACCTGTTCGCGGCCCGCATCATCCCGTACCGCGGGAGCTGGCTCGACTTCGAATTCGACGCCAAGGACCTGCTCTACGTCCGCATCGACCGGCGCCGCAAGCTGCCGGCGACGACGCTGCTTTACGCCCTGGACGGCAAGGACACCGAGGAGCTGCGCGCCATGCGCGCGTCCGAGGGCAAGCAGCTGCAGCCCTACGAGGCGCAGGGCATGTCGAAGGAGGAGATCCTCTCCACCTTCTACGGTGTCGTGACCTACGCGCGCTCCGGCGACGGCTGGAAGACCCCGTTCGACGCCGAGCGGATGCGCGGCGTGAAGCTGGTGACCGACCTGGTGGATGCGGCCACCGGCCAGGTCGTGGCCGAAGCCAACACCAAGATCACCCCGCGGCTTGCCAAGAAGCTGGTCGAGCAGGGCCTCAAGGAGCAGCTTGTTCCGGCCGAGGAGCTGATTGGGCGCTATCTGGCAGTGGACATCATCGACGAGAAGTCGGGCGAGGTCCTGTTCGAAGCCGGTGACGAAATCACCCAGGCGACCCTCGACCGGTTCGCGTCGATGGGAGTGGAAGAGCTGCCGCTGCTCGCCATCGACCACATCAATGTGGGCGCCTACCTGCGCAACACGATGGCGGCCGACCGGAACGCCAGCCGCGAGGACGCGCTCATCGACATCTACCGGGTCATGCGCCCGGGCGAGCCGCCGACGCTGGAGTCCGCGGAAGCGCTGTTCCACGGCCTGTTCTTCGACCTCGAGCGCTACGACCTGTCCGCCGTCGGCCGCGTGAAGATGAACGCGCGCCTGGGCATCAAGACCGACGACCAGCTGCGCGTGCTGCGGAAGGAGGACATCCTCCTCATCCTGAAGAACCTGCTGGAGCTGAAGGACGGCCGGGGCGAGGTGGACGACATCGACCACCTGGGCAACCGCCGCGTCCGCTCCGTCGGCGAGCTGATGGAGAACCAGTACCGCGTCGGCCTGCTGCGCATGGAGCGTGCGATCCGCGAGCGCATGAGCTCGGTGGACATCGACACGGTGATGCCGCACGACCTCATCAACGCCAAGCCGGCGGCCGCGGCCGTGCGCGAGTTCTTCGGGTCCTCGCAGCTTTCCCAGTTCATGGACCAGACGAACCCGCTGTCGGAGATCACGCACAAGCGGCGTCTGTCCGCGCTCGGGCCGGGCGGTCTCACCCGCGAACGTGCGGGCTTCGAAGTCCGCGACGTGCACACCACGCACTACGGCCGCATCTGCCCGATTGAGACGCCGGAAGGCCCGAACATCGGTCTGATCAACTCGTTGGCCACCTATGCCCGGGTCAACCAGTACGGCTTCATCGAGAGCCCGTACCGGAAGGTCGTGGACGGCAAGGTGTCGGCCGAGGTCGTGTACCTTTCCGCCATGGAGGAGGGGCGTTACACGATCGCCCAGGCGAACGCCGAGCTGAATCCCGATGGCAGCTTCGCGGGCGAGCTGGTGAGCTGCCGCCAGGGTGGCGAGTACATCCTCGCCCGTCCGGACTCCATCGACCTGATCGACGTGTCGCCGAAGCAGATCGTGTCGGTGGCCGCGGCGCTGATCCCGTTCCTCGAGAACGACGACGCCAACCGCGCGCTCATGGGCTCGAACATGCAGCGTCAGGCCGTTCCGCTGGTCAAGGCGGACGCCCCGCTGGTCGGCACCGGCATGGAGGCCACGGTGGCCCGCGACAGCGGCGCCGCCATCGCGGCGCGGCGCGGCGGCATCGTGGACCAGGTGGACGCGACCCGTATCGTCATCCGCGCGACCGACGAGTCCGCGGACGCGACGCCGGGCGTTGACATCTACAAGCTGCTGAAGTTCCAGCGGTCCAACCAGAACACCTGCATCAACCAGCGCCCGCTGGTGAAGGTCGGCGACAAGGTGGCCAAGGGCGACATCATCGCCGACGGCCCCTCGACGGAGCTGGGCGAGCTGGCCCTGGGCCGGAACGTGCTGTGCGCGTTCATGCCCTGGAACGGCTACAACTTCGAAGACTCGATCCTGATCAACGAGCGCATCGTGAAGGACGACGTCTTCACCTCGATCCATATCGAAGAGTTCGAGGTGATGGCCCGTGACACGAAGCTCGGCCAGGAGGAGATCACGCGCGACATCCCGAACGTCGGCGAGGAGGCGCTCAAGAACCTCGACGAGGCGGGCATCGTCTACATCGGCGCCGAGGTGAAGCCGGGCGACATCCTGGTCGGCAAGGTCACCCCGAAGGGCGAAAGCCCGATGACGCCGGAAGAGAAGCTTCTGCGCGCCATCTTCGGCGAAAAGGCGTCCGACGTGCGCGACACGTCCCTGCGCCTGCCACCGGGCGTGTCCGGCACGATCGTCGAGGTGCGGGTGTTCTCGCGCCGCGGCGTCGACAAGGACGAGCGCGCGATGCAGATCGAGCGCGCTGAGATCGAGCGCTTGGCCAAGGACCGCGACGACGAGCGCAAGATCCTGGAGCGCAGCTTCTACGGCCAGCTCCGCGAGATGCTTGCCGGCCAGAAAGCCGTCTCGGGCCCGAAGGGCTTCAAGACGGGGGTCGCCATCGGCGAGGCCGAGCTGTCGTCCGTCACCAAGGGCCAGTGGCGTCAGATCGTCGTCGAGGACGAACAGGTGATGGAGAAGATCGAGGCGCTCGGCCGCGTCTTCGATGAATCCATCACCAAGCTGCAGGACCGCTTCGAGAACAAGGTCGAAAAGCTGCAGCGCGGCGACGAGCTGCCGCCCGGCGTGATGAAGATGGTCAAGGTCTTCGTCGCCGTGAAGCGCAAGCTCCAGCCCGGCGACAAGATGGCCGGCCGTCACGGGAACAAGGGCGTCATCTCGCGGATCATGCCGCAGGAGGACATGCCCTATCTCGAAGACGGCACCCCGGTCGACCTGGTGCTCAACCCGCTCGGCGTGCCCAGCCGTATGAACGTCGGCCAGATCCTGGAAACCCATCTGGGTTGGGCGGCCGCCGGTCTCGGCAAGCAGATCGGCGAGGCGGTCGACAAGTACCGCGCCCTGGCCCGCAAGGGGCAGGCCAACGGCTCGCTCGAGGCGGTCCGCGGGAAGCTGCAGGAGGTCTACGGCGAGGACACCTACAAGTCCGAGATCTCCGACCTGGACGACTCCCAGGTGGTGGAGCTGGCCGGCAACCTGCGCCGTGGCGTGCCGTTCGCCACACCGGTGTTCGACGGTGCGCGCGAGGACGACATCGTGCGCATGTTGGAGAGGGCCGGTCTCGACCGCTCGGGCCAGGTGACCCTGGTCGACGGACGCACGGGTGAAACCTTCGACCGCAAGGTGACCGTCGGCTACATCTACATGCTGAAGCTGCACCACCTGGTGGACGACAAGATCCACGCCCGTTCCATCGGCCCCTACAGCCTGGTCACCCAGCAGCCTCTGGGCGGCAAGGCCCAGTTCGGCGGCCAGCGCTTCGGCGAAATGGAGGTGTGGGCCCTCGAAGCCTACGGTGCGGCCTACACGCTGCAGGAGATGCTGACGGTGAAGTCGGACGACGTGTCCGGTCGCACCAAGGTGTACGAGGCGATCGTCCGCGGGGACGACAACTTCGAGGCCGGCATCCCCGAAAGCTTCAACGTCCTGGTCAAGGAGCTCCGCTCCCTCGGCCTGAACGTCGAGCTCGGCCAGCGCACCTACTGACAACAAGAAGACCCGCCGGCACCGGCATTCCGGTGCCGGCGGGCTGTCCTTCAGGGCGGACGCGCCCTGCAAGAGTATCCCTCTCCCCGGGAGACGCTCGATGAACGAGTTGATGAACATTTTCGGCCAGGTGCAGGGGCCGCAGAGCTTCGATCAGATGCGAATCTCGATCGCCAGCCCCGAACAAATTCGCGCCTGGTCCTTCGGTGAAATCAAAAAGCCGGAGACCATCAACTACCGCACCTTCAAGCCGGAGCGCGACGGCCTGTTCTGCGCGCGGATTTTCGGTCCGATCAAGGACTACGAGTGCTTGTGCGGCAAGTACAAGCGCATGAAGTACCGTGGCATCATCTGCGAGAAGTGCGGCGTCGAGGTCACCCTGTCCAAGGTGCGGCGCGAGCGCATGGGCCATATCGAACTGGCCTCGCCGGTCGCGCACATCTGGTTCCTGAAGAGCCTGCCGAGCCGTGTCGGCCTGCTGCTCGACATGACGCTGAAGGATTTGGAACGGATCCTGTACTTCGAGAACTACGTGGTGGTCGAGCCGGGCATGACCCCGCTCAAGCTCCACGAACTGCTCAATGAGGAGCAGTACATCTCCGCGCAGGAGGAATACGGCGAGGACGCCTTCACCGCCATGATCGGTGCGGAGGCGCTCGAGCACATCCTCTCCCAGCTCGACCTGACCTTCGAGAAGCAGCGCTGCCGCGACGAGCTGCGCGAGACCTCCTCGGAGGCCAAGCGCAAGAAGCTGGTCAAGCGCCTGAAGCTGATCGAGAGCTTCCTCGAGTCCGGCGCGCGTCCGGAGTGGATGGTCATGCGGGTGATTCCGGTGATCCCGCCGGAGCTGCGCCCGCTGGTTCCGCTGGACGGCGGCCGTTTCGCAACGTCCGACCTGAACGACCTGTACCGGCGCGTCATCAACCGCAACAACCGTCTGAAGCGGCTGATCGAGCTGAAGGCGCCGGACATCATCGTGCGCAACGAAAAGCGCATGCTGCAGGAGTCGGTTGACGCCCTGTTCGACAACGGCCGCCGCGGCCGCGTCATCACGGGCGCCAACAAGCGTCCGCTGAAGTCGCTCAGCGACATGCTGAAGGGCAAGCAGGGCCGCTTCCGCCAGAACCTACTCGGCAAGCGCGTCGACTACTCCGGCCGTTCGGTGATCGTCGTCGGTCCCGAGCTCAAGCTGCACCAGTGCGGCCTGCCGAAGAAGATGGCGCTCGAGCTGTTCAAGCCGTTCATCTACCACAAGCTTGAGCTGTACGGTTACGCATCCACCATCAAGGCCGCGAAGCGGATGGTGGAAAAGGAGCGGCCCGAGGTTTGGGACATCCTGGAAGAGGTCATCCGCGAGCACCCGGTGATGCTGAACCGGGCGCCCACGCTGCACCGTCTCGGCATCCAGGCGTTCGAGCCGACCCTGATCGAAGGCAAGGCGATTCAGCTCCACCCGCTGGTCTGCACGGCCTTCAATGCGGACTTCGACGGCGACCAGATGGCCGTGCACGTCCCGCTGAGCCTCGAGGCCCAGCTGGAAGCGCGCGTGCTCATGATGTCCACGAACAACATCCTGAGCCCCGCGAACGGCAAGCCGATCATCGTGCCCAGCCAGGACATCGTCCTGGGCCTGTACTACATCACGCTCGAGCGTGAGGGCGAGAAGGGCGAGGGCATGGTCTTCGCCGACATCGGCGAGATCGAGCACGCGCTCGGGTCGGGCATCGTCAGCCTGCACGCCAAGGTCAAGGCGCGCTACCACACGGTCGACGCCGAGGGCAAGCCGATCACCGTGCGCGTGGACACCACGCCGGGCCGCATGCTGCTGTCCGAGATCCTGCCGCGGCACCCCAACGTGCCGTTCGGCCTGATCAACCGGCTGCTGACCAAGAAGGACATCTCCAACGTCATTGATGCCGTGTACCGGCATTGCGGGCAGAAGGAGACGGTGATCTTCGCCGACCGGCTGATGAAGCTCGGCTTCGGCCACGCCTGCCGTGCGGGTATCTCCTTCGGCAAGGACGACATGATCATCCCGCCGACGAAGGACAAACACGTCGGCGAGGCGCAGGCCAAGGTCAAGGAATTCGAGCAGCAGTACCTGGACGGTCTGATCACCCAGGGCGAGAAGTACAACAAGGTCGTCGACGTCTGGCAGGAATGCACGGACCGCGTCGCGGCCGACATGATGAAGGTCATCCAGGAGACCGCTGTGAAACCGGGCGTTCCGGTGAACTCGGTCTACATGATGGCCCACTCCGGCGCCCGTGGATCGCCCGCCCAGATCAAGCAGCTGGCCGGCATGCGTGGTCTGATGGCCAAGCCGTCGGGCGAGATCATCGAGACCCCGATCATCTCGAACTTCAAGGAAGGCCTGTCGGTGCTCGAGTACTTCAACTCGACGCACGGCGCACGTAAGGGCTTGGCCGACACCGCGTTGAAGACCGCGAACTCGGGTTACCTGACCCGCCGTCTGGTCGATGTGGCGCAGGACGCCATCATCATCGAGGACGACTGCGGCACGAAGGAAGGCCTGAACGTCAAGGCGGTGATCGAGGGCGGCGAGGTCATCGCGCCGCTGGCCGAACGCATCCTGGGCCGGACGGCGTCGGTCGACGTGGTCGACCCGCTTTCGGGTTCGGTGATCGTGAAGGCCGGCGAACTGATCGACGAGGACACGGTCGACCAGATCGACCGCGCCGGCATCGACCAGGTCACGATCCGCTCGGTGCTGACCTGCAACACCAAGACCGGCGTCTGCGCCCGTTGCTACGGCCGCGACCTGGCCCGAGGCACGCTGGTCAACACCGGCGAGGCGGTCGGCGTCATCGCGGCGCAGTCGATCGGCGAGCCCGGCACCCAGCTGACCATGCGCACCTTCCACATCGGTGGTGCGGCCCAGCGCGGTGCCGAGCAATCGTCGGTCGAAGCGGCCTTCGATGCCAAGGTTCAGCTGAAGAACCGCAACGTCGTGACCAACTCGGCGGGCGTGCTCATCGTCATGAGCCGCAACACCGAGGTCGTGCTCCTCGACGAGCAGGGCCGTGAGCGGGCGCGCCACCGCGTGCCGTACGGCGCCAAGCTGCTGGTGGACGAAGGGGCAGCGGTCACGCGCGGTCAGAAGCTGGCCGAGTGGGATCCGTACACCCTGCCGATCATCACCGAGCGGGAGGGCGTCGCCCACTACGGCGACTTGGTGGAAGGCGTGTCCATCCGCGAGGTCGTGGACGAGGCGACCGGTATTTCGTCCAAGGTCGTCATCGACTGGCGCCAGCAGCCGCGCGGCAACGATCTGAAGCCGCGGATCACCCTGCACGACACGCAGGGCAATCCGGTGAAGCTCGCCAACGGCTTGGAGGCCCGCTACTACCTGTCGGTGGACGCGATCCTGTCCATCGAGAACGGGACGCCGGTCAAGGCCGGTGACGTGCTGGCCCGTATCCCGCGTGAAGGCTCGAAGACTCGCGACATCACCGGCGGTCTGCCGCGGGTGGCGGAGCTGTTCGAGGCGCGTCGTCCCAAGGACTACGCGATCATCGCGGAGATCGCGGGCCGTGTCGAATTCGGGAAGGACTACAAGACCAAGCGCCGGATCATCGTGCGGAACGAGGAGACGGGTGAGGAACGCGAGTACCTGATCCCGAAAGGCAAGCACATCTCGGTGCAGGAGGGCGACTACGTCCAGCGGGGCGACCTGCTGATGGACGGCAACCCGGTCCCGCACGACATCCTGTCGGTGATGGGCGTGGAGGCGTTGGCCTCGTACCTCATCAACGAAATCCAGGACGTCTACCGGCTGCAGGGCGTGAAGATCAACGACAAGCACATCGAGGTGATCGTCCGCCAGATGCTGCAGAAGGTCGAGATCTCCGACGCCGGCGACACCACGCTGCTGGTGGGCGATCAGGTGGACCGCGACGAGTTCGAGGCGGAGAACGACAAGACCATCACCGAGGGCGGTCGCTCGGCGGAGGCGAAGCCGGTTCTGCAGGGCATCACCAAGGCGTCGCTGCAAACCCGGTCGTTCATCTCCGCGGCCTCGTTCCAGGAGACCACCCGCGTCCTCACGGAAGCGGCGGTCCAGGGCAAGGTGGACACGCTGGACGGCCTCAAGGAGAACGTCATCGTCGGCCGCCTCATCCCGGCGGGGACGGGTTCGGTGGTGAACCGCCTGAAGCAGATCGCGGCGGAACGGGACCGCAAGGCCCTGGTTCCCGAAGAGCAGGATGCACAGGCGCTGCCAGGCCAAGCGGCGGAGTAATCAATCCGCCGCCGGCCTGGGCCGGTACTCCAACGGAAAGCCCCGGGGTCTCCCCCGGGGCTTTTTTCTTAGGGCGCGTTCGTGTGGAACGGCCGCTTCAGGTGCACAAGCAAATGGCCGCGCCCGGGCCGACCGTCGGATAGCGGTCGGCCTGACGGAAAATCATATCGTCGCCATGTCACTGTCCGTTGTCTGGCCACCGGTCGTGCCACCGGTGCCGGCCGGCACCGTGCCGGTCGCCGTTCCGCCACCGGCGGTCGCCCCACCCTGGGCGTCCGTCGCATCCTGCGCGGTCAGGATGAAGTCGTCCGCGGTCAGTTCGGCCCTCTGCACACCCTCGATCAGAACCCGCCCGGTGCCGAAGTTGAGGAGCAGGTCCTCGTCCTGTTGGACGGCGGCGCCGAGGATTTGGTCAACGTTCTGAAGGTTCAGGGCGCTGAGGTCGATCTTGTCGCCATCGGCCCAATCGGTGATCAGGTCGTTCCCGGAACCCTGGCCGAAGACGAATGTATCGGAATCCTCGCCACCGGCCAGAATGTCATTGCCATTGCCGCCGTTCAGCCTGTCGGAACCGCCACCACCGACAAGCGTATCATTGGCTGCGGCGGTCGTCGGCTGCTCGCCGGGATCCTGGCCCGGCGTTTGCCCGGACTGCCCCGGCGCCTGACCCGACTGGCCCGGTGTCTGGCCCGATTGGCCCGGTGTCTGGCCGGTTTGGCCCGGTGTGGATCCCGTACCGGCGGTCTGCTTGAACAGTTCCACTATGTTCCGGAGAAGGTTGATATCGTCGGGATCACCTGTTTGGCTGCTTCCCGTGGTGCCGGGCTGAGTGCTGCCGGATTGGGCGCCACCAGCCGTGGTTCCGCCAGCCGTGGTTCCGCCAGCCGTGGTTCCACCGGCCGTGCCGCCGGTTGTCGTCCCACCTGGTGTGGTCCCATCCGTCGTGGTTCCGCCGGCCGTGGTTCCGCCGGCCGTTCCGCCTGTCGTACCGCCCGCGGTGCCACCTGTCGTGGTTCCGCCGGCCGTTCCGCCTGTCGTGGCCCCGCCGGTTGTGCCACCGGCCGTGCCGCCAGGTATCGTCAAGTCCGGATCGGTGTCCCCGACCAGGAAGTCGTTGCCGGTGCCACCCACCAGGACGTCACTCCCGGCGCCGCCCATCATCTGGTCATGGTTCTCAGCGCCAAGGAGAATGTCGTCGTTGGCGCCTCCATCGACTATGTCGTCGCCGAGGTCACCGGACACGATATCCTCACCCGCGCCGGCGAGGATTATGTCGTTGCCATCCAGGCCGACGACCACGTCGTTGCCCGCCAGGGCATTGATCGTGTCGGCTGCCGTAGTGCCGGTGATGGCGTCGTTCCCGGCGGTCCCCGTCGGCACGTCTGCGCCACCACCCGATTGGTTGCCTGCACCGGAGCCGGTGGTGCCACCGCCGGTCGCACCACCGGTCGTGCCGCCCGCGGTCGTACCGCCGCCGGGTGTGGTCCCACCGGTCGTGCCGCCGGCTGTCGTCCCACCTGGTGTGCCTCCGCCGGTTGTTGTTCCACCCGCCGTCGTTCCACCTGGCGTGCTTCCATCCGTCGTGGTGCCACCGGTCTGAGTGCCCCCGGCCGTGGTCCCACCGGTCGTTGTTCCGCCCGCCGTGCCGCTGCCCGTCGTGGGGGTGCCCGCCGACGTGCCGCCGGTCGTGGTTGCGTCCGTGCCGGTCACGCCGGCCCCACTCGTGTTGGTCGCGGCTTGCTTGAAATCTTCCATAAGACACCTTCCAGTAGCTATCCATCCGCGCAGCCATTGCGCACCGACGACAGTCGCTCGACTTGGTCGGATGCAAGGAGCGGCCAGCGCGGGTGCTGCCTGTAACTGGATAAGGGATGAATAGTTATGGTACGTACGATCACAAGAACGTGATCGCAAGGTGAAGAAATCTTATGCGGGATTCACCGCCTAAAATCCGTCGAATCAAGGTTTTGTATTTTTATTCCGTCAAGCGGATGTGCACATGGCAAAAAGAAAGCCCGGCAGCGTTCTTGCTGCCGGGCTCTGTCCGTCTGGCCCTTGTAGTTGTGTCCGACTAGTCTTTTTCAATGGCGCCCCAGAGGTCGTAATCTTCGGCGTGCTCCACTTTGACGCGGACGAGATCGCCGGGTTTGACGTTGGTCTCGCCGTTCAGGAAGACGTTGCCGTCGATTTCGGGGGCGTCGGCGTGGGAGCGTCCGATTGCGCCATCCTCGTCCACCTCATCCACCAGGACCTCGATCGTGCGGCCGATCTTGGCCTCCATCCGCGCGGCGCTGATGGACTGTTGGGCGGCCATGACCCGATTCCAGCGCGCTTCCTTCACCTCCGCCGGGACATGGTTCGGCAGGTCGTTGGCCGTGGCGCCCTGGACGTCCTCGTACTTGAAGCAACCGAGGCGATCGATCTGTGCCTCGCCCAGCCAGTCGATCAGCAGATCCACGTCCTCTTCGGTCTCGCCGGGGAAACCGACGATGAAGGTCGAGCGAATCGTCAGGTCCGGGCAGATGCGCCGCCAGTTGCGTATGCGCTCCAGCACCTTCTCCTGATTCGCCGGGCGGCGCATGGACTTCAGCACCGAGGGGCTCGCGTGCTGGAACGGGATGTCGAGGTAGGGGAGGATCTTTCCCTCCGCCATGAGCGGGATGACCTCGTCCACGTGCGGGTAGGGGTAGACGTAGTGGAGGCGAATCCAGACGCCCAGCTCGCCGAGTTCCCGGCACAGCTCGGTCATTCGGGCCTTCACCTGACGCCCCTGCCACTTGCTCTCGGCATGCCGGATGTCCACGCCATAGGCCGACGTGTCCTGCGACACCACCAGGATCTCCTTGACCCCGGCCTTCGCCAGCTTCTCGGCTTCCCGCAGCACGTCCGACGCGGGTCGGCTGACCAAATCGCCGCGCATCTTCGGAATGATGCAGAAGCTGCACCGATGATTGCAGCCCTCCGAAATCTTCAGGTACGCGTAATGGCGGGGGGTGAGCCGGATTCCCTGTGGGGGCACCAGGTCGAAGAACGGGTGGTGCTGCGGCGGGGCGACTTCGTGGACAGCTGCCACGACCTGCTCGTATTGCTGCGGGCCGGTGACCGCCAGGACGTTCGGGTACTTGTCCCGAATCAGCTCGGCTTCCGCCCCCAGGCAGCCGGTCACGATGACCTTGCCGTTCTCGTTCAACGCCTCCCCGATGGCGTCCAGGCTCTCCGCGCGCGCGCTGTCGAGGAATCCGCAGGTGTTCACCAGCACGACGTCCGCACCCTCGTAGGTGGGCGAGACGGCGTAGCCTTCCGCGCGGAGGCGGGTGAGAATGCGTTCGGAGTCCACGAGCGCCTTGGGGCAGCCGAGGCTCACGATGCCGACTTTTGGGATCGTCCGGTCCATGGCGCGCTTATATAAGATGCGTATCCCCGATTGCCCATATTCCAACGCAACGCAGATCCGCAAAACGCACTTCGGCGAGCGTTGCGATTTGCTTGACGGGGTAGGGGCGCATCCATATATTCCGCCCACTGTTTTCGGGGGGCAGGCTGTAGGCCGTTGTGTCTAGACGCTGTCCCCAAGTGGAACCCCCCGAAAATTCGTGAACCGACCGGGCTAGGACCGACGGTGATTTAACCCGCACGGGGCGGTTGCTCCGAACGCGGGTGTTTTTCGTCGTGCCGCCGGGTCGGGCGGGTTAGGGCAAGTTAAGGGAAGCGAAGGGCCGTCGATGCCGACGATCAACCAGCTGATCCGCAAGCCGCGGGAACCGAACGTGGCTCGCAACAAGGTGCCGGCCCTCGAGGCCTGCCCGCAGAAGCGCGGCGTGTGCACGCGCGTCTACACCACGACCCCGAAGAAGCCGAACTCGGCGCTCCGTAAGGTGGCGCGCGTGCGGCTGACCAACGGCTTCGAGGTCACCAGCTACATCCCCGGCGAGGGGCACAACCTGCAGGAGCACTCTGTGGTGCTGATCCGTGGCGGTCGCGTTAAGGACCTGCCCGGTGTGCGCTATCACATCCTGCGCGGCACCCTCGACACCCAGGGCGTCAAGGATCGCAAGCAGCGCCGTTCGCTGTACGGCGCCAAGCGTCCCAAGTAAGGAAGGTACGACCGATGTCCCGCCGCCGCCGCGCAGAGAAGCGCGAGATCCTGCCGGACGCCAAGTACGGCGACCGCGTTCTGTCCAAGTTCATGAACTGCCTCATGTACGACGGCAAGAAGTCGGCCGCAGAGGCAATCGTGTACGGGGCGCTCACTCGCGTCGAAGGTCGCACCAAGCAAGATCCGGTGCAGGTCTTCCACGAGGCGCTCGGGAACGTGAAGCCTTATCTCGAGGTGCGGTCCCGCCGCGTCGGCGGCGCCACCTACCAGGTGCCGGTTGAGGTGCGCTCGGAGCGCGCCCAGGCGCTGGCCATCCGCTGGATCATTGCCGCGGCCCGGGCCCGTTCCGAAAACACCATGACCGAGCGGCTCTCCGCCGAACTTCTCGATGCCGCCGCCCAGCGTGGCACGGCCGTGAAGAAGCGTGAGGACACGCACCGCATGGCCGAGGCCAACAAGGCCTTCTCGCACTACCGCTGGTAACTCGACGCCCGTCGCATTTCGACGCCGGAGATCCTTCCATGGCCCGCCAGACCCCGCTCGATCGGTACCGGAACATCGGCATTGCCGCGCACATCGACGCCGGCAAGACCACCACGACCGAGCGCATCCTCTACTACACCGGCAAGTCCTATAAGATCGGCGAGGTCCATGAGGGCACCGCCACCATGGACTGGATGGAGCAGGAGCAGGAGCGCGGCATTACGATCACGTCCGCCGCGACGACTGCGTTCTGGAAGGATCACCGGATCAACATCATCGACACCCCCGGCCACGTCGACTTCACCATTGAGGTCGAGCGGTCGATGCGCGTGCTCGACGGTGCCATCGCGGTGTTCGACAGCGTCGCCGGCGTGGAGCCGCAGTCCGAGACGGTGTGGCGGCAGGCCGACAAGTACGGCGTGCCCCGCATGTGCTTCGTCAACAAGATGGACCGCATCGGCGCCAACTTCTATCGCTGCGTCGACATGATGGTGGACCGCCTCGGCACGACGCCGGTGGTGATCCAGCTCCCCATCGGCGCGGAGAGCGAGTTCGTCGGCGTCGTCGACATTCTCCGGATGAAGGCGATCATCTGGAAGGATGAGAGCCTGGGGGCCGAGTTCTACGAGGACGAGATCCCGGCGAATCTGAAGGACAAGGCCGCCGAATACCGGGCGAAGCTGATCGAGACCGTCGTCGAAATGGACGATGCCGCGCTCGAGGCCTACCTGGGTGGCGAAGAGCCGTCGATCGAGACGCTGAAGGCGTGCATCCGCAAGGGCACCATCCAGCTGAAGTTCGTCCCGGTCGTCTGCGGCGCCGCCTTCAAGAACAAGGGCGTGCAGCCGATGCTGGACGCCGTCGTCGACTATCTGCCGTCGCCGCTGGAAGTGCCGCAGATCCGCGGCATGAAGGTGGACAGCGACGAGGCGGAGATGCGCGCGATCGCCGACGACGCGCCGTTCTCCGGTCTGGCATTCAAGATCATGAGCGATCCGTTCGTCGGTTCGCTGACCTTCGTGCGCGTCTACTCTGGCACCGTCACCTCCGGCTCCTACGTGCTGAACAGCACCAAGGGCGACCGTGAGCGCGTCGGCCGCATGCTGCTGATGCATGCGAACAGCCGCGAGGAGATCAAGGAAGCGCACACGGGCGACATCGTCGCGTTCGCGTCCCTCAAGAACACCATCACCGGCGACACGCTCTGTGATCCCTCCAAGCCGATCATCCTCGAGCGCATGGAGTTCCCGGAGCCGGTCATCGAAGTCGCGGTCGAGCCGAAGACGAAGGCCGACCAGGAGAAGATGGCCACCGCGCTGCAGCGGCTGGCGCAGGAGGACCCGTCCTTCCGCGTGACGGTCGATCAGGAAAGCGGCCAGACGGTCATCAAGGGGATGGGCGAACTCCATCTCGAGATCATCGTCGACCGCATGAAGCGCGAGTTCAAGGTGGAGGCCAACGTGGGCGCCCCGCAGGTGGCGTACCGCGAGACCATCACCAAGCGCGCCGAGATCGACTACACGCACAAGAAGCAGACCGGCGGTTCCGGCCAGTTCGCCCGCATCAAGCTGGTGTTCGAGCCGCTTGAGGCCGGCGGCGGGTTCTCGTTCGAGAACAAGGTCGTCGGCGGCTCGGTGCCGAAGGAATACGTCCCCGGCGTCCAGAAGGGCCTCGACAGCTCGAAGGACACGGGCGTGATCGCCGGCTTCCCGGTCATCGACTTCAAGGTCGAGCTGGTGGACGGCGCCTACCACGACGTCGACTCCTCGGTCCTGGCCTTCGAAATCGCCACCCGGGCGGCCTTCAAGGAGGGCATCCAGAAGGCGAAGCCGGTTCTGCTGGAGCCGGTCATGAAGGTCGAGGTGGTGACGCCGGAAGATTACATGGGCGACGTGATCGGCGACCTGAACTCTCGCCGTGGTCAGGTCACCGGCATGGACCAGCGGGGCAACGCCCGCGTGGTCTCCGCCATGGTGCCGCTCGCCAACATGTTCGGATACGTGAACACACTGCGGTCCATGACCCAGGGCCGCGCCCAGTACAGCATGCTGTTCGACCACTACGAGCCCGTGCCGCAGGCGATCGCGGACGAAGTCCGCGCGAAGCTCGCGTAAGGCCACGTACGATTTAATCGGAGACCAGGAAGATGGCGAAGGCGAAGTTCGAGCGGACGAAGCCGCACTGCAACGTTGGGACGATCGGTCACGTCGACCACGGCAAGACGTCGCTGACGGCGGCGATCACCAAGGTGCTGGCGAAGGCGGGCGGCGCGACGTTCACCGCGTAC